>CAYHSN010000458.1:0-3336 GCA_964359235.1 uncultured Vicinamibacterales bacterium
CGTCCCGACCTCGTGCGTCGTCATCTCGAGGTCGTGGATCCGATCGTTCCAGTACCGCCGGATCTGTTGGTTCAGGGTGGCCACGTTCGGGAAGGTGCTCATCGGCGCGAGGTCAGCGTGACCGGCACGTCGAGCGCCGCCACGATGGCGGTGTAGTAGATCTGCGCCATGACGTCGTAGCCCTGCGGCGTCGGGTGGAGATCGTCGAGGCCGATGAGCGACAAGTTCATTCCTGCGTACACATCGACGAGCGTGACCGCCTGCCGCCGGGCCAGCGCGCGAATCTGGTCGTTGAGCGCCGGGGCACTCACCGCGATGGCATCCCGCTGCCCCCCGGGCCTGGCAGGTGGCACGGTTGCGATCATCGGCAGCACGCCGCGCTGCTTCGCGTCGCGCACCATGCCCTCGAGGGCCTGGATGATGCGATCGATGCTGCGGTAGTTCAGATCGTTGGTGCCCTCCATGATCAGGACCACCTCCGGCCGGTACTGGTTGATCTCGTCGTCGAAGCGGGCGATGCCGTCGTCGGTGGCCAATTCGGCCGGCACGCCGTCGTTGATGACCGTGATGCTCTGCGTTGGATAGCGCGCCTTGAGCTTGTTCTGGAGCCGGAACGGGTAGGCGTCGGTCGGCGACAGGAACAACACGACGGACGAGAGCGAGACCTCGCCGGCCGTGAGGCTGTCTCCGAAGGCCAGAAACCGCGTGAAGCGCAACTGCGGAGGCGGAGGCGGCGCCTGCACCTGCACCGCGAAGCTGCAGGCCGCCGACCGACTGCGCGCGTCGATCGCCGTACACGTCACCGTCGTCGTGCCGACGGGGAACGTGGCCGGCGCGTTGCAGCTTACCGTGACGGGCGGCGCGCCGCCTTGCGGTGTGGGCGTCTGATAGCTCACGCTGACCGGCTGACCGTTGGGCGACTGCGTCGTGATGTTCGCCGGACAGGTCAGCGTCGGCGGATCCGGCACGGCGGTCACCGTCACGGTGTAGCTGCAGGCCGCGGTTCGACTCAGCGCATCGGTCGCGGTGCACGTCACCGTCGTCGTCCCGACGGGAAACGTCTCCGGCGCGTTGCAGCTCACGGCGACCGGAGGCGCCCCGCCCTGCGCCGCGGGTGTTTCAAGAGCCACGGTGACCGGCTGGCCGTTCGGCGACTCCGCCGTAACGTTCGCCGCACACGTCAGAGCCGGAGGGTCGGGCGTCGGCGCCGGCGGTGGAGGCGGCAGAGGCGTCGGCGCCGCCGGCGAGCCGCCGCACGCCGCGCCCCACGCCATCAAGAGCGCGACCAGCGTGGCCGCGCCCCAGCGGATCGCACAGGGCTGAAGAGCCTGGGAGGACATCGCCCTGATGTAGCGCCTGCCCGACACAGCAGGCCTGCCCTCGACTGGGCTCGGGCCAGGGAAGGCCTGCGCTACGCGCCGTGCGCCGCCGGATTCGGGGTCCCGCCACGCGGGGTCAGTGCGATGAGTGTCGTACAATACCGTCATTGATGAATCGTGACCTCGCGCCACTCGCCAATACTCAATTCGATCTCCTCGTCATCGGCGCCGGCATCTACGGCGCCACGCTCGCCTGGGACGCCGCCCAACGCGGCCTGTCGGTCGCCATCATCGATCGGGGCGATTTCGGCGGCGCGACCTCGTTCAACAGCCTCAAGACGGTCCATGGCGGCCTGCGATCGCTCCAGCGCGCCGCCTTCAGCGACATGCGCGAGTTCATCCGCGAGCGGCGCGCGCTCTGCCGGATCGCGCCGCATCTCGTGCATCCGTTGCCCTTCATCGTCCCGACCTACCGGCATCCGATGCGCAATGGGCCGCTCATGCGCGCCGTGCTGGCCGTCAACGACCTCGTGGCGCACGACCGCAACGCGCTGCCCGATCCGTCGAAGCATCTGCTGGCCAGCCGCGTGGTCTCGCGCGAAGAGTGCCTGCATCTCAACCCGGTGATCGATCCACGCGGCGTCACGGGCGGCGCTATCTGGTACGACTGCCAGATGTACAGCGCCGATCGCGTGACGCTTTCGTTTCTGCTTTCGGCGGCGCACGCGGGCGCCGCCGCCGCGAACTACGTCGAGGCCACGGAGTTCCTCGGCGACGGCACGCGGATCACCGGCGTGCAGGCGCGCGATCGTCTCGGGGATCAGCGCTTCGACGTGCGCGCGGCGCTCGTGGTCAATGCCGCGGGGCCGTGGGCCTGGTCCCTGCTGGATCGTCTCGGCGCGCGGCGTCCGGCGGCGCCGGATCACGGTTTCTCTCGCGCGATGAACGTCATCACGGGACCGGTCGACTCGACGCACGGGCTCGGCGGCCTCGTCGACGGGCGGTTTCTGTTCATCGCTCCCTGGCGCGACTGCGCGATCATCGGCACGACCCACGACCCGCACGACGGCGGCGCGGACGACCTCACCGTCCGTCGGCGCGACGTCGAGGCGTTCCTCGCCGACGCCCGGCGCGCGTTCCCGCTCGCGGGCCTGACGGCCGACGCCGTGCGACTGGTGCACCGGGGGCTGCTGCCGGCCGCGGCCGGCCCCGGCGGACACACACGGCTCGTCAAGCACAGCCTCATCGTGGACCACCGCCGCGACGGCCTCGACGGCCTGATGACCGTGCTCGGCGCGCGCTATACGACCGCCCGGGCGACGGCCGCGCGCGCCGTCGATCTGGCCTGCGCCCTGCTCGGCCGAAGGGCGGCGCCCTGCCGGACTGACCTCGCCCCGCTCGCCGGCGGCAACATCGAGCGCTTCGCCGACTACGAGCGCGCGGCGCTCGCGTCGGCCCCGGCCGGCATCACGGCTGATACGCTGCAGCGTCTGGTGCGGTGCTACGGCACGGATCACGCCGCGCTCACGAGCCTGATTCAGCACGCGCCCCCGCTCGGCGCCCCCCTTTCCCCCGCGTGTCCGGTCACGCGCGCCGAGATCGCGCACGCCGCCCGGCACGAGACGGCCGTCCATCTCGCCGACGCCGTCATCCGGCGCACCGACGCAGGCTCGGCCGGACATCCGGGCCGCGACGCCGTCCGGGCCGCCGCCGACGTCATGGCCGGAGAACTCGGCTGGGGTCGGTCGCGAATCGACGAAGAGATCGACGAGGTCGACCGATTCTACCGGATTCCCGACTGAGGATCTCACGCGCGCCAGGCTCTCGCATTCATGTGTAGTGTCCGGCTTCCCTGGCCCGAGCCCAGTCGAGGGCAGCCGGACCCGGCCACGTCCGCCTGAAGAGCCTGAGAAGAAATCCGTAGCGCAGGCCTTTCAGGCCTGCTTTGTCGGGCAGCCCTGACCGCCTCCGCCAAGGCTTCGGCGGTCCGCCAGCCTTCGCTCCTTCGAGCTTCGGC
>CAYHSN010000459.1:0-3326 GCA_964359235.1 uncultured Vicinamibacterales bacterium
CGATCGACGGCACCGACCCGGACCAGGTCGCCGCCGCGTTCGCGTGGGCGGCCGAGCGCGCGCGGGCGGGCGACGGACCGGCGCTCATCGAGCTCGTCGCCATGCGGATGTGCGGCCACGCGCATCATGACGATATGTTGTATCTCGGCCGTGACCCGCAGCCGTCGTGGACGTATCCCGAGTTGACCGAGCAGGGCTACGCGAACCGCGAGCTGTACGCGTACTGGTCGCGACGCGATCCGATCGTGACCTACGCCGCGCGGCTGGAAGCTGACGGCGTCATCACGCCGGGCGAGCTCGATCGCCTCAAGCAGGACGCCGACGCGCTGGTCGACGGGCAGGCACGGCAGGTCGTCGACGCGCCGTGGCCGAAGCCGGAGCGGGCGGCGGAGGGCGTGTTCGCCGACGAATCGCCGCGCGTGCGCGTCGAGGTTCTGGACGAGCGCATCCGCACCGCCGCGGTCGACACGGCATGGCCGCCCGTCGACGCCGGTCCGCCGTTCGATCCGAAGGGACGGACCCTGCTCGAGGCCGTCATGCTCGGCGTCGGCGACGCGCTGCGCGCCGACCCGCGTGTCTTCGTGTACGGGCAGGACGTGGGCGGCGCGTACGGCAACGCGTTCCTCCTGCTGAAACCACTGCTCAAGGAGTTCGGCGATCGTATCCTGAACTCGCCGCTCGCCGAAGGCGCGGTACTCGGCGTGTGCGTCGGCGCGGCGCTCGCGGGCCAGCGGCCCATCGGCGAGATCCAGTTCAACGATTTCGTCGCGACCGGGTTCAACCAGCTCGTCAACAACGCCGCGAAGATCCGCTATCGCTGGGGCGGATCGGTCCCGATGGTCGTGCGGATGCCATGGGGCGGCCTGCGCCACGCCGGTCCTTACCACAGCCAGAACACCGAGCCGTGGTTTTACCGCACGCCGGGCCTCAAGATCGTCGTCCCCTCGACGCCGCACGACGCGCGCGCGCTCATGGCGTCGGCCGTCGCCGACCCGGATCCCGTCCTCTATTACGAGCACATCGCGCTCTACCGCGACCCGCGCATCAAGCAGGCGCTCGCCGCGGAGCCTCCGCCGCCGATTCCGCTCGGCCGCGCGGCGCTCCGGCGCGCCGGCGACGACCTCGCCATCATTTCCTACGGGGCCTACGTGCACACGGCGCTGCGCGTGGCCGAGCGTCTGGCTGCCGACGGCATCCAGGCGAGCGTACTCGACCTGCGCAGCCTCGTGCCGCTCGACAAGACCGCGCTCCTCGCTGTCGTGCGCCACTGCAGCCGGGTATTGATCGTCCACGAGGATTCGCGGACGGGCGGCATCGGGGAGAGCCTTGCGGCCATCATTCAGGAGGAAGCGTTCGAGTGGCTGGACGCGCCGGTCCGCATCATCGGGGCGCTCGACACGCCGGCGCCGTACTCGCCGCCGCTCGAAGAGTTCTTCCTCCCGGGCGACGATGAGATAGAGCGCGCGGCGCGTTTGCTGGTACGATATTAGAGGGCCGGCTAAAGCCGGCCCCGACATCGAGCCGGCTAAAGCCGGCCCCTACGACTACATCGGGTTGGGAAGATGCTGGAGGTTCACATGCACCGGTGGCTCGTGACGCTCGCGTGTCTCGTCGTTCTGGCTGTGCCCGCCTTCGCGCAGGAGGATGCCGAGGGCTCGAAAGACCATCCGATGGTGTCGCGGATGCCCGGCTACTACATCTCCGAGTACACCGAGCAGGAGTTCAGCGTCCACGAGTTCGACCTGGGCAACAGGACGCAGCGCGTCGAAGGCCACTACTGGGTGATCGATTACTTGAAGAAGGAAAACGCGCGCACCGCGGGCCCGCTTCAGATCGGGCGCAACTACCTGAATACGTTCACGCAGCGCGGCGGCGTGAAGCTCTACGAGAACCTCGATGCGGGCGGCGGCACGATGGTCGCGCGGATGCCGGCGGCCGGCAAGCAGATCTGGCTGCAGGTGGACGTCTACAACAGCGGCGACGGCTACAACCTGACCATCGTCGAAGAAACCGCGATGAAGCAGGACGTGGAGTTCACGGCGACCGAACTGGCCGCCATGCTGAAGGACAAGGGATCGGTCACGCTGCACAACATCCTCTTCGACACCGGCAAGGCGACGATCAAGCCCGAGTCGGAGCCGTCGCTGAAGGCCGTCGGTGAGGCGTTGAAGCAGGACACGTCGTTCACGCTCGAGATCCAGGGCCACACGGACAACACGGGCACGAAGGACGGCAACCTGAAGCTGTCGAAGGACCGGGCGGAATCAGTGAAGGCCCACCTGGTGAAGCTCGGCGTAGCCGTCGAGCGTCTGACGACCGCAGGTCTCGGCGACACACAGCCGGTGGCGGACAACAAGACTGAAGACGGCCGCGCGCAGAACCGCCGCGTGGTCCTCGCGAAGAAATGAGGTCGAAGGACCCATCGGGCTTGGAGAAGTTCGTCGCGCCCATCCTGCCGCCGTCGTACGCGCGGGCGCATGGGCACGCCGAACGCGTCGAACTGGCGAGCGATCGGACGATCCGCGAGCGAAACAGGATCAGCTATCGGCTGTACCACTGGCCGATCTGGATCTGGGTGTTCTTCATCGCGCCCGGACCTCTGACCTCCGATTTGTTCGAGCACGGCTTCGACTGGCGCATGGCGCTGTGGCTGGGTGCCGTGCTGGCCGGAACAGGCCTCGCCGGCCTGCTCGGCCAGTTGCCCGGCGTCGAGCCGCGGCCGTACATCATCCGCTTCACGGAAGACAAGCCGAATCCGTTGTACCGGCGCATCTGCTATACGTTCGCGTGGAGCGCGGTCATCACGTTCGCCGTGCTCAACATCGCGGGACTCGTCTACGCGATCGTGACAGGGGAGTGGCGGCTGCGGCAGATGTACGACATGGCGTACTTCCCGCTCGCCGGCGCGATCTGGCTGCTCGGTGCGTTCGGCAAGCTGCCGCGCGTCCTGCCGTCGACGAAGAACGAAGGGCACGAGCGGCGATACTTCTACGGATCGGCCTGGGCCGTCTGTGTCGCGCACCCGGCGCTCTGGCTGTTCTGGAGAGTGCTGCCGCAGACGCGGACGGCGGATGTCTTCAAGCTCGCGGTCTTCATCGGCCTCCTCGCCTACATGGGCAACCTTGCGCGGCGCGGCCTGCTGCCGCGCACGCGGCCCATCGTGCCGGGCGAGCTGGCCGTGTCGGACTAGCGCGCGCCTGACTTCGCGAACGCTGCCGAGATTCCTCAGGAATGACACAGCGCGGCTGCGCCGCAACCAGCCGCAACCAAGGAAGAGCGCGCATCCACGCTAGCGGCGGGCCGGAGGCCCGCCGATTCTAGTAGAA
>CAYHSN010000460.1:0-3303 GCA_964359235.1 uncultured Vicinamibacterales bacterium
TCGGCCAGGATCAGGTGATCGGCGACCTCGATGCCCATCACGTCGCCCGCGGCCACGAGCCGCCGCGTGAGATCCTCATCGTCCCGGCTCGGTGACGGATCGCCGGACGGATGGTTGTGGAAGAGGACGAGGGCGGCGGCGCCCGCCGCCACCGCTTCGCGAAACACCTCGCGGGGATGCACGACGCTCGCGTCGAGCGTGCCGACCGACAGCAGCTTCGTCCTGATGACCCGGTACTTCGTGTCGAGCAGCATGACCCCGAACTGCTCGACCCGCGCCGCCCCGAACTCCGGCATCAGGATGAGGGCGGCGTCTCGTGGACTCATGATCTGCGCGCGTTCCTGGGCCGACCGGAGCAGCGTCCGCCGTCCAAGCTCGACCGCCGCGAGGATCTGCGCGGCGCGCGCCTGCCCCACGCCCGGTACGCGAAGCAGATCGTCGCGGCTCACGCGCGTGAGGCCATGCAGACCCGATACGGCCGTCAGGATGGCGTTGGCGACCTCGAGCACACCCATGCGCCGCGACCCGCTGCCGACCACGATGGCCACGAGCTCGTTGTCGCCGAGCCCGGACGGGCCGACGCGATCGAGTTTCTCTCGAGGACGATCGCTGGTGGGAACGTGTTTCATTGCGGAGCTCTCAGCTCTCAGCTTTCGGCTCTCAGTGTTCGGGTCAACAGGGGTGTGAGCCAGCGCGTTTGGGCTGCTTGCGAAGCTTACGAAACGAGCAGGTTTCGAAACAGTTGCATGCGCTCCTCCTCTGTCTCTCGGCGGCGTGGTACCGCCAGGCCACTGATAGCTGAGAGCTGATGGCTGACAGCTTCGTCCTGCTATACTCACTCGATGCCTCGTCGACTCCTGCCGCTTCTCCTGGTCGTGGCGCTCACGTGGGCGTGCGCCGAGCCCCCGGACAAGGAAATGCACCAGGCGCAGGGCGCCATCGATGCGGCTCGCGCCGCCGGCGCGGACGAGTACGCCGCCGCCGAGCTCGAAGCCGCGCGCAGGTCGCTGAGCCAGGCGCAGGACGCCGTGGCCCAGCGCGACTACCGCCTGGCTCTCAGCCACGCCCTCGACGCGCGCGCGAGCGCGCAGCAGGCGGCCCGCACCGCCGCCGACGAGAAGGCACTTGCCCGCGGCGAGGCCGAGCGCGCCCTGGCCGAAACCGCGGCTGCCCTCACCCAGGCCGAGTCGCGCGTCAAGTCCCTCGAGGACGTCAAAACCGCCGCGCGGGCCATCGGGAGCGCCATGCAGACGCTCGTCGAGGTCACAGCCATCGTGCAAGAAGCGCGCGCAGCGCTGGCCGGCGGGAAGTACGTCGCGGCCCGCGACCTGATGAAGGGGCAACTCGAGCGGATTTCCGCCGCGATAACGGACCTCGACAACGCCGCCACGCCGCGCCGCCGACGGTAGCGGCGCGCGCACACCCTGCCGACAGGCGCAGAAACTGCGCATCCCGAACGTCAGCAGTACGCGGAAACTGCGCGGGTGGGCTATCCCACGATCCATCCGAGCAGGGTCACGACCGTCACGATCACCACGAACCCCGCGACGTCGAGGACGATGCCGTGCCGCATCATCGCGGTGATGGGCACGTGTCCGGAGCTGTAGATGATGGCGTTGGGAGGCGTGGAGATGGGCATCATGAAGCCCATGCTGGCGCCGAGCGTCGCGCCGAGCGCCGGCTCGATCGCCCGGACGCCCGCGGCCTGCGCCACGGCGATCGCGACGGGCACGATCATGTTGGCCGAGGCGGTGTTCGACGCCGCCTCCGACATCACGATCGCGAACCCGGTGAAGAGGATGGTGAGGGCGAGCGGTGTCTGGCTGGGCAGCCACGACGCAACCCCCTTCCCCATCGACTCGGCCAAGCCGGTCGAGAAGGTGAGGGTGCCCAGCGCGAGACCGCCGCCGAACAACAGGATGATCCCCCAGTCAATCCGAACGGCCTCGTCCCAGGTGAGCGTGAAGCGGCGGCCGCGCCAGTCGACCGGCAGGACGAACAGGAAAATCGCCCCGACGATCGCCGCGACGCTCTCCGGCACCGCGGCCTCGTACGCCTTCGCGAAGGCCGACTGCCCGGCGCCCGTGATGGCGAGCACGCCCGGCAGCAGCCACAGCGCGACCGTGAGACCGAAGGCGAAGAGCACGTTGCGCTGCCCCGCGGACATCGGACCCAGCTTCTGCAGCTCGTCCTGAGCGAGCGTGGCGCTGCCCTCGCCGATCCGCGCGCCGCGCACACAGGTGAGGTGGAAGTACAGCGCAAGGAAAGCGAAAAGCGCCACGACGATCGGGATCCCGAGCAGCATCCACTGGAAGAACGAAATGCGAATCCCGAGCGTCCGCTCGAGCATCCCGATGCCGATGAGGTTGGGCGGCGTACCGACAGGCGTCCCCACGCCCCCGACCGACGCCGCGAACGACGTCATCAGCATCATGGCGAGCGCGAACCGCTCGACGTCCTTCGCGTTGCCGCCGCCGCCGGCGCCCAGGTGCGCCACGATCGACAGCCCGATCGGAAACATCATGGCCGTCGTCGCGGTGTTGCTGATCCACATCGAGACCAACACGCTGACGGCGCCGTAGGCCACCAGCACACGAGCCGGCCGCGTGCCCACCATGCGCATGGAGAGCGCCGTGAAGGCGACCCGGCGATCGAGGCCGTGCACGAACATCGCCTCGGCCAGGATGAAGCTGCCGATGAAGAGGAAGATGATCGGATCGGCAAATGCCGAGAACGCCTCGCGGGCCGGCGCGACGCGGAGCACGACCGCCAGGACCGGTCCCAGGAGCGCCGTCACCGCCATCGGCAGCGCCTCGGTGATCCACAGGGCGACGACCATCGCCATGATGGCGGCCAGGCGGTGGGCCTGCGGCGGAAGCCCAGGCATCGGCCACAGGAGCACCGCGAGGAACAGCGCGGGGGCGACGATCAGGCCCGCCGAGCGGCGGCGACGGTTGAAGCGCTCTTCGGCCGGCGAATACGACTCGATGGCCGCGGTGGCTTCGTGGGACCTGCGCATCACGTCCCGCGACCCCCTTCGTCCGGCGCGGGCTGGGGCTGCGCGATCCATGCTCCCGTCAGCACGACCTCGGCCCACCCCGTCAGGTACAGCCCGTCGTCCCGCCATTCGACGCGCTGCGTGCCGCCGGGCGACGTCACGAGCACGTCGCGACCGGCGCCGCCGTACGAGGCGGCGGCCACGGCCGCCGCGCACGCGCCGGTGCCCGACGCGAGCGTGGATCCGACGCCGCGCTCCCAGATCAGGATGCGGACGCGGTCTGGCGCTTCGACGTCGGCGAACTC
>CAYHSN010000461.1:0-3145 GCA_964359235.1 uncultured Vicinamibacterales bacterium
CCTTGCTCTGCAGGATCAACCGGCGCTTCTCCCACGCCTTCTCGACCACCGCCGCGAGTTCGTCCGGCGTGAACGGCTTCGGGAGGTAGCTGAAGGCCCCGAGCTTCATCGTCTCAACGACCGAGGCGATCGTCGCGTACCCGGTGATGACGATGGGCACGACGTCCGGGTAGCTGTAACGCAGCGCCTCGAGCAGCTCCATACCGCCCACCGACGCCATCTTCAGATCGGTGATGACGATGTCGACCGGCTGCTGCGCCAGGAGCGTGAGGGCTTCGCGTCCGCTCTGGACGGTCTTCACCTCGTAGCCTTCGCGCGTGAGAATCTTCTCGCAGCTCCGGCGAATCGACAGTTCGTCGTCGACGACGAGGACGTCAGGCGTGACGGCGGCTACCGGCATCGGTGTCCGTCCCGTTCATCGGGAGCGTCAGGACGATGGTCGTCGCCCACCCCGGAGTGCTCTCCACCGACAGGGTCCCCTTGTGCTGCTCGACGATGCCGTAGGCGATGGCCAGGCCGAGCCCGGTCCCCGTACTCTTCGTCGTGAAGAACGGCTCGAAGAGCCGGTCCTTGATCTCGTCGGAAATGCCCGGTCCGGTATCCGAGACACGGACCGTGACGGTCCTGGCCGCGGCGTCCATGGCCGTCGTGATGCGCAGGCTGCCACCCTGCGGCATCGCGTCTGCGGCATTGAGCACGATGTTCAGGATCACCTGGCGCATCTGGTCGGCATCGGCCAGTACGGCCGGCAGATGCGGATCGAGCTTGGTGATGATCGTGAGGTTGCGGAAGCTGGCCTGGTTCTTCACCAGAGCCAGAATGTCCTCAACAACCTGGTTGAGCGACAGGGTCTGCTCCTGTGGCTTCGTCTGGCGCGCGAAATCCAGCAAGCCCTTCACAATCTTCCGGCAGCGCAGCGTCTCGTTGACGACGGTTTGCAGCTCTTCGTGCCGCGGGTCGCCGGCCGGCACATCCTCGAGCATCAGGCTCGAGTTGGTCAGGATGCCGGTGAGTGGATTGTTGATCTCGTGTGCGACGCCTGCCGCGAGCCGCCCGACGGCCGCGAGCTTGGCCGACTGCAGCAGTTTCGCCTGTGCGGCCTGCAGCTCGACTGTCCGCTGTTCGACTTTCCGCTCGAGGTTCTCGGCCCACTCGCGCAGCTCGTGGTGCGCGCGCCCGAGCTCGGACGTCATGGTGTTGAAGCTCGCCGCGAGGTGGCCGATCTCGTCGGCCGAGGCGACGCTCACGGTCACCGAGTAGTCGCCCTGGGCGACGCGCTGCGACGCCTGCGCCATGGCCTGGATCGGCCGCGAGATGCGGCCGGCGACGCGGATCGCGACCCAGGTGACGAGCACGACGCCGAGCGCCGCGATACCCAGGAACACCGCCAGCGTGCGCCACAGCATGTCGGTGTAGGGCCGCTCGAGTGAGCCCACGTACAGAATCCCGATCGTTCGGCCCTGGCTGTCGCGAATCGGCGTGTAGGCCGACAGATACCAGTCGGTGACGACAAACGCCCGGCCGCGCCACGTGTCACCGCGGTCCAGCACCAGATCGGCGACCTCAGCCGAAATGCGTGTCGTGACGGCCCGGGCGCCGCTCGCATCGAGCACCGTCGTGGCGATCCGCACGTCGCCTTGGAAGATCGTGGCGGTCCCGATCTTCCGGCCCTCGTAGACGCGGTCCCTGAACACCGTCTCGACCACCGTGTCCACGATCTCGTAGTTCCGGTTGAGCAGCACGCCGCCGTACAGCACGCCAAGGCAGCGTCCGTCGGGCGTGAGGACGGGCGCAGCGCTCACGAGCATCATGCCATCGGTGACGCGCGAGGGTCCCATCGGCCGCGCGTGTGGCGTGGGCGTGACGGTCATGAGCGCCTGTTTCCCGAGGAACAACGACTCGCGGGTGAGTTCATCCGCGCGCACGACTTCCGTGCTGGCGAGCGGCTGGCGCTGGCGCAGCACGCGCTGCACGAGGTCCGCCCATGGTGGACCGATGCCGGGCGCTTCCGGGTGTGCCGCGCGGTAGAACATTGCGCCGGTGGTGTCGGTGAGCGTCAGGACGTCGAGCTTCTCGCCATCCAGGATCCGGTCCAGCTCGGTATCGAGGCCGGCGGTCTTCCGCTCGGCGAGTGGACCGTAGATCACGCTGCGCCTGGCGTGAATGCGCAGGGCATCTGCGAGGCGCTGGAGATGATGCTCGTAGATGACCTTGGCCGCTTCGAGATTCGAGTTGACTTCGGCCTGTGCCTGATCGACGACCCGCTGCTGGATCATGCGGGACCCGACGACCGTGGTGACGAGCGCGGGGATCAGGATGGCGATCGAAAAGTTCCGGATGAGCCGCGTCTGCAGGCTGGTGGCGCCGCGCGCGCGCGGCGCCTGGGGCCGGTCGAGGGAGGCGACCGGCAGGTGTCCCGACGGCGCGTGCGACGGCGACCGCGCGGACGTCATACGGCCTCCCCGGCGGACGCGCCCTCCAGCGCGCGGATCGCCTGAAGCCGGCGCCGCACGGCCACGACGGCTTCAGGGATCGCGCGGCGCACGGTGTCGCCGATGCCCTCGGCGACATCCGCCATGTTCTCGACCTCGACGGCCACCACGTCAACGCGATCCGGCAGCGCGAGACCCGAACGGCGTCCGAGATCGAGCACCGTCGGAAGCCCGACCGCGTGGGGCGACGGTCCGGACGGCGTGGCGAGCGCCTCCATCGTGAACTCGAGCACGGTGCCGGGCGGACGCCGCCCGGTCTGGATCGCGTCCACGACGATCGCGTGACGCCTGTCGACCAGCTCGTCGAGCAGGTAGAACCCCGACAGCGCCGATCGGCGCACGTCCGCCCCCGGCGGCGGATCGGCGTCGAGCGCGTCAGCAATCGCCCAGCCGACCCCGTCGTCCTGCCTCAGGTCGTTGCCGAGACACAACACGAGGACCGGTTCGTCAACCATCGTCGTCGTTCGTAGTCGTTCGTAGGGTCCGGCTTTAGCCGGACCGCTTTCGCCGGACCGGTGAGGTCCGCCTGAAGGCGGACCCCACGTCAGCCCGAGTTCGTAGGGTCCGGCTTCCCCTGGCCCGAGCCCAGTCGAGGGCAGCCGGACCGGTGAGGTCCGCCTGAAGGCGGACCCCACGTCAGCCCGAGTTCGTAG
>CAYHSN010000462.1:0-3291 GCA_964359235.1 uncultured Vicinamibacterales bacterium
CTCGTGACGTGGCTCGCCGACGAGGATCTCGTGCGCGCCTTTGTCGCCATGGTCGACAACATCGCCGAGGGCGCGAGCCCGAGGAGCTTTCTCACCGACTTCACGCCCGACGAAGGATTCCGCGCGTCGGGCGGCGGGAACCGGTTCTCGACCGATCCGCGGAGCTTCGCGCGCTACAACACGGCCGCCGATGCGTTCGCCTCGCTCGATTCGGCGGGCGTCGCCGGCGCGTACCAGCGCCTTACGCCTCTGCTCGAAGCCGCCTATCGCGAGCTCGGCATGGAGGGCACCTTCCGGAGCGCACTCGAGCGTGCGATCGGGCGCCTGCTCGCGACGCCGGACGTTCCGGCCGACGCGCCGATCATCTGGAACTTCGTGACGTACCAGTACGCCGACGAGCGGCTCGAGTCGCTCTCCGCCGCCGAGAAGCAGTTTCTGCGCATGGGCCCGCGCAACGTCACGATCGTCAAGAACAAGCTCCGCGAGCTCGCGCGCGCGCTCGCCGTCACACCCAGGACACTGACACGGGACTAACCTTGATGCGTCAAAACCCACCGCCGTTTCGAGAGCGATGCTGTCCTGGCCGCGGCGGAACAGTGTAAGGAATTCGCCGTAGCGCAGGCCTTCAGGCCTGCCGGGCCGCTACGACTGGCGGTTTGTTCAACACCACGGGGAGTGGGCTGACGCTCGGTCGTGAAGCCGAGCGCCAGCCGCCGCCGGTGCGGCTCTTCCGCTCGCAAGACCACGGAAGGACCACGGAAGATATTCCGTGGACATTCCGTGGACATTCCGTGGTTCATTCCGTGGTACTTCCGTGGTACTTGAATGCCCGTGACCCGCTGCCCCTGGGGCAACTCCCATCCTTTATACGTGGCGTACCACGACCGCGAATGGGGTAAGCCTACGCACCACGACCGGAAGCTCTTCGAGATGTTGTGCCTCGAGGGCGCACAGGCCGGCCTGAGCTGGCTCACAATTCTCAAGAAGCGCCGGAACTACCGCCGCGCGTTCGATCGGTTCGACGCGAAGACGATCGCCCGCTACGACCGCCGCAAAATCGCCGCCCTGCTCAAGGACGCCGGCATCGTCCGCAACCGGATGAAGATCGAGGCCTTCATCACCAACGCGAAAGCGTTTCTGGTGATCCGGCGTGAGTTCGGCAGCTTCGACCGCTACATCTGGCAGTTCGTGGGCGGCGCGCCGCAGGTCAACCGCTGGAAGACGCTCAAGCAGATTCCGCCGCGCACGCCGGAATCCGACGCGATGAGCAAGGATCTCAAGCGACGCGGCTTTCGCTTCGTCGGGTCGACGATCTGCTACGCCTTCATGCAGGCCACCGGCATGGTGAACGATCACGTGCCGGGCTGCTTCAGATACCGCGAGGTGTGAAAGTCCCTTCTTTCTGATACACCGCCCGCGCATTGCCCGCGCCATCCGCTGGTGCTAGAGTGCGCACGTAGGGGGCGAGACGTCCTCCGCGCACGTCGTGGAGGAAGGAGGGCATCATGCGTCTGCGTGTCATCGGACCGGCTTTCATCTTTCTCCTCATACCCGTTCTCGTGCTGGCGCAGGCGACCGGCACAGGGACGATCACGGGCCGCGTCGCCGACACGAGCGGGGCCGTGCTGCCCGGCGTGGCGGTGACGTTGAAAAGCCCTGAGGCGCTCGGGCAGTACACGGCCGTGACCGACGGCGAGGGCAAGTTCCGCATCGGCAGCGTCCAGCCGGTGACCTACGAGGCGCGGTTCGAGCTCGACGGCTTCCAGAGCGTCGTGCAGAAGGTGACCGTGCGCATCGGCGCGATGGCAGCGCTGGACGTCTCGATGAGCGTCGGCGCGGTCAGCGAAACCGTGACCGTCACGGGTGAAGCGCCCATCGTCGATCCGGAGCGTGCAGGCCTCGCCGTGAACATCAACAACCAGGCGCTGACGTCGCTGCCCGTCAGCACGCAGCGGCGCTACCAGGACATCTGGGCGCTCGTGCCCGGCGTCTACGTGCGCCCGGACCAGACCGACATCAACCCGAGCGTGAACTCGCGCGGTACGTCCGAGAACAGCACGAAGCTCGACGGGATGGACGTGACCGACCCGTACGGCGGCGGCGTCTTCTCGGTGAGCTTCAACTACGACGCGATCCAGGACATCCAGGTGAAGACGCTCGGGGCCGAGGCCGAGGATGGCAGCCGCACGGGCGGCTTCATGAGCATCGTCACGAAGAGCGGCAGCAACGAGCTGCACGGCTCGGCGGCGCTCTTCTTGATTCCTCAGGGATTCAACGACTCGAACGTCCTGGGCATCCCGCCCAATCAGCGCAAGGACCTCCAGCCCGACTTCACGCTGGGTGGTCCCGTTCAGCGCGACCGCATCTGGTTTTTCGGCGCGTACCGGCGCGTGCAGGAGGACCAGACGCTCGCCAACGCGCCGGTGCCGCGCGAGCGGCGCGGCAACTACATCTACTCGAAGGGCACGGCGCAATTCACGAACGATCACCGGGTGCAGGTGTCGTTCCAGTGGGATCGGACGACGGCGCGCAACGCGGTCATT
Source organism: uncultured Vicinamibacterales bacterium (assembly GCA_964359235.1). Taxonomy (GTDB): domain Bacteria; phylum Acidobacteriota; class Vicinamibacteria; order Vicinamibacterales; family JAHECP01; genus CAYHSN01. Next base: position 2,544 of record CAYHSN010000462.1, read on the forward strand.
CGCAGCTCGGCAACCGGCAGCACCTCGGCGTCTTCGGGCCTGTCGGGCGCAACACCCCAGCTCGCCGGGCCGTCGGCTTTCGGCGATTCCGTCACCGGCGGCGCGCTTCTGGGCGCGAACTACACGTGGGTGATGCGCTCGAACGTACTCTTCCAGTTCATCATGAGCTGGATGGTCAACAAGCCGCAGAACGTCGAGCCGGCTGGTGAGTTCGGCGCCACGCGGGTCGTCCAGAGCAACCCGACCGGCAACATCGCGGCCTCGCTCACGACGATAGCTCAGGAGGGCAGCCTTGGAGTGAGCACGACCGACGACCGCTCGATGCTCTACCTCTACCCGTCGGTGAGCTTCACGCTGAGCCGGTGGGGCACGCACGACTTCAAGGCGGGCGCCGAGATCTATCCGTTTCTGCGGAACGAGGTGCGGCGTGACGTGCGGCCCATGGAGTTGTACTTCCGGCCGCCGGGCACGACTGGCGGGTCCGACATCCTCTTCGAGCGCCAGACCTTCCGCAGCCTGGCCGGCACGGGCAGCGAGGTGTTCAACAAGGCCTGGGAGAACGTCTACGCCGGCTACTTCCAGGATCGCTGGAAGCCGCGACCGAACATCTCGGTGAAGGTGGGCTTCCGCATCGACTCGAACCGCATCTACACGCGGGACCGCGAGAAGGTGCTGAAGCCGATGCTCCCGCCAGGTTTCCCGACGAAGACCGCCGACAAGGAGTTCGATCAGACGACCTTCGCGCCGA
>CAYHSN010000463.1:0-3278 GCA_964359235.1 uncultured Vicinamibacterales bacterium
TCTCGTGGGGGCCGGCTTCAGCCGGCCCGGACGATTCCCTCGCGGTATAGTTGAGGCCGATGACCATGCGGTTTCCTCCCGATCTGCAGGCACGCCTCGACGCGGCTGCGGCGGCCTGGGATCGCGACGGCAAGACCGCGCGGCTCTGGGCGAGGGACGCGGCGCTCTGGACCGGCGCGGACGAGGCGCGCTGGATGGGCTGGCTCGACATCCCGCGACGGATGCTCGCGAATCTGGAGCCGCTGCGCATTGTCGCGCGCGACGTGCAAGAGGCCGGATACCGCGACGTCCTGCTTCTCGGCATGGGCGGATCGAGCCTGTGCCCGGATGTGCTTGCCACGACGTTCGGCGCGATCGAGGGATTTCCTCGCCTGCACGTGCTCGACTCGGTCGATCCGGCCCAGGTCAAGCGGTTCGAGGAGCGCATCGATCTCGATCGCGCGCTCTTCATCATCTCGAGCAAGTCGGGCAGCACGCTCGAGCCGAACATCCTTCTGAGTTACTTCTTCGACCGCGCGCGGACGCGGTTCGGACCCGAACGCGCGGGCTCACACTTCATCGCCATCACGGACCCTGGATCGAGCCTCGAGCAACCCGCCGTGCGCGATCGCTTCTGGAAGGTGTTCGACGGCGTTTCCGAGATCGGCGGGCGGTTCTCGGCGCTTTCGAACTTCGGCCTGGTGCCGGCGGCCGTGATGGGCCTGGATGTGAAACGCCTGCTCGAGCGCGCTGAGGCGATGGCGCGCGCGTGCGGCCCGGACGTCCCTGTCGCCAGTAACCCGGGCGTCTTGCTCGGCCTCGCCCTCGGCGTCGCGGGTCTCGCCGGTCGCGACAAGATCACGATCGTCGCCTCGCCGGCAATCGCGTCGCTCGGCGCGTGGCTCGAGCAGCTCGTCGCCGAGTCGACGGGGAAGGCGGGCAAGGCGTTGATCCCTGTCGACATCGAACGAGTGGGTCCGCCCGACGTGTACGGCGTCGATCGCGTGTTCGTGTACCTGCGTCTCGACGCGGCGCCAGACGCGAGTCAAGACGCGGCCGTCGATCGGCTCGAGCGGGCCGGTCATCCGGTCGTGCGCCTCGACGTTGGCGACCTGTACGATCTCGCGGGCGAGTTCTTCCGCTGGGAAATCGCGACGGCTGTCGCGGGATCGGTGCTGGGCGTCAACCCCTTCGATCAGCCGGACGTCGAAGCCGGCAAGATCGCCACGCGCCGGCTCACCGACGCGTACGAGACGGCGGGCGCGCTGCCGGGAGAATCCGCGTTGGTCGAGGAAGGCGGGGTGCGGCTGTACGCTCATGACTCTCACGCGGCGGCGCTGGTGGCGGCGGCCGGGCGCGGCGCATCCGCGTCCGCGCTCGTCCGCGCGCACCTTTCACGCCTCGGACCCGGCGACTACTTCGCGCTCGTCGCCTACGTCGACATGAACGACGCGAACCTCGGGGCGCTCCAGGAGATCCGGCACCTCGTGCGCGACCGCGCCCGCGTGGCGACGTGTCTCGGGTTCGGCCCGCGCTTCCTGCACTCGACGGGTCAGGCGTACAAGGGCGGGCCGAACACGGGCGTCTTCCTGCAGATCACCTGCGACGACGCGCACGATCTGCCGGTGCCGCGACGAAGGTTCACGTTCGGCGTCGTGAAGGCCGCGCAGGCCCGCGGCGACTTCGAGGTGCTCGCCTCGCGCGGACGGCGCGCGCTCGGGGTGCATCTGGGGCCGGACGTGGATCGGGGGATCGGGGCGCTTCGCGAGATGATCGAGGGATGACCTGATAACTGACAACTGGCAACTGACGATTGTTGATCGCGCGATCGGCGATCGACGGCGTCAGACGGCCGATGACCCGATCCCCCGATCGTTCGATCGTCCGATCGACAAGGACGCGGGACGAAGATGACGCGGAAGACGCAGGACACCTCCGACGCCGACCTCGACGCACTCCTCGCGCGCGCCCGCGCCGGCGACGACGAGGCCGTGGCACGCCTGATGCCGCTCGTCTATGACGAGCTGCGCCGGATCGCGGCGCGCTACATGCGTCGCGAGCGTCCTGGCCAGACGATCCAGGCCACCGGGCTCGTCCACGAGGCGTACCTGCGCCTGCTCAAGGACACGTCGCGCAACTGGCAGAACCGCGCGCATTTTCTCGCCATCGCGGCCACGTCGATGCGTCAGATCCTCGTCGAGCGCGCGCGCGCCCGCGGCGCGGCGAAGCGCGGCGGCAGCCGCGATCGCATCACTCTCGACGAAGCGACGCTCGCGACACCCGAACAGCAGGTGGACATCGAAGCGATCGACGCGGCCCTCGACAAGCTCGGGCGTCTCGACCCGAGGCAGGCACGCGTTGTCGAGCTGCGTTTCTTCGGCGGCCTGACGGTCGAAGAGGCGGCCGAGGCGCTCGGCATCTCGCCCGCCACGCTGAAGCGCGAGTGGAGCGTGGCGCGCGCGTGGCTCAGGCGCGAGCTGGGCCGGGAGCACGCCGGTGGATCCTGAACGCTGGCGGCGCGTGAACGCGCTCTTCCACGCGGCGCTCGAACGCGCGTCCGGCGAACGCCAGGCGTTCGTGGACGAAGCCTGCGCCGGCGACCCCGAGCTTCGCGCCGAGGTGACGTCGCTCCTGACCAGCCACCAGCCGGATGATTTCCTCGAGGTGCCAGCCGCCGCGCTGGACGAGCAGGCGCACGAGACAGCCGGCTTGTCGCTCGTCGGGCGCCGCGTTGGCCCGTACGAAATCACGGGAGAGATCGGACGCGGCGGCATGGGCGTCGTGTACCTCGGGCGCGACGCGCGGCTCAACCGGCCGGTCGCGATCATGGCGCGCGCGCCTGTGTTCACGCGCTATTGGCGCCGGCGTGCGCGCCTCGTGCGCGAAGCGCGCGCGGCCGCCTCGCTCTCGCACCCGGGCATCGCCACCGTCTACGCGCTCGAAGAGCACGACGGCGGGCTCTTCATCGTCGGCGAGTACGTCCGCGGCGAAACGCTGCGCGAGGAGCTCGCTCGAGGACCGCTCGCGCCCGATCGCCTGGTGGACACCGCGCTCGCCATCGCCCGCGCGCTCGCGGCGGCACACGCGCAGGGCGTCATTCACCGCGATCTGAAACCCGAAAACGTGATTCGCGCCGCCGACGGCGGCGTCAAGATCCTCGACTTCGGGCTCGCGCGCTTCGTCGATTCGAGCGACGACCCCGCGCCGCTCGCATCCGAGCTGACGGAAACCGGCGCCATCCTCGGCACGCCGGCCTACATGTCGCCCGAGCAGCTTCGCGGCTGGACGACGGACTTCCG
>CAYHSN010000464.1:0-1475 GCA_964359235.1 uncultured Vicinamibacterales bacterium
CGGTGACGATGGCGATCGTGAGTCATCATCGCCAGCGGCGTGCCTTCTATGCGGGTCTCGTCAACACCAGCGTCGCGAACGTCGTCATTTTCGATCACTACAAATGGTTCGACCGGCCGGCACGCTCGATCGTCCTCATCCTGGTTGGCCTGACCGCGCTCCTAGCGCCGCGCAGCGGCGTTCTAAAAAATGCCTGTTCTTGCTAACCTGAGAATGGACTGCGAGCGCGATCCGAGACCACGTTGGCAAACCCCGCGATGCCCGTCAGCCTACACCAACCACAACCATCAGCGGACGTTCGCCGCAACCCGTTGACCGGCGCCATCCTAGCACGGGCACAACGAAAGGGATGCGCGAGCAGCAAAGCGGAAGAGACGCCTGCGCCCGATACAACGTCCCTGACCTCGCACTGTCCTACCGTCCCCCCAGCGCACACTCGTTCCGTCCGATCTCCAGCTCCTCGGCTTCCTCATCGGTCACGTCAACCAGCGCGACGTTCACGGCCTTGATCCTCTTGTAGGCTTCGGGGAACGAGGCGTTCTTGCTCTCGACCCACGCGGCGAACGGCTCGCGCGTGCTGAACTGCAGCGAAGGATTCGCCTGCAGGAGCTGGCCGAACGGCGCCCCCACCGACCGATCGGCATTGCGCTCGGCGTCGCCACCGTAATGCGCGGGGTAGATGCGCACCGTGGACGGCCACTCGCGCTTCGCCCGCTCGACGCTCCGCCAGAGCTGCGCGGTCCACTCAGCCGTCTTCCCCGCGAGATCAGGGCGCCCGATCGATCCGACGAACAGAAAATCTCCCGTCAGCGCGATCTCATCGTCCACCAGGTACGTCACGCTGCCTTCGGTGTGTCCGGGCGTATGCTGCACGCGGGCCGCGCAGCGGCCGAAGCGGATCTCGCTGCCGTCACGGATCGCCTGGGACTCGAGGCGCCCCGGCGTACCGTCGTAGGCATAGAACGAGTCGGCCGCGTGGAGGTAGTAGGGCACGCCCAGCGCGCGCGCGAGCTTCATCGCGCCGCTTACGTAGTCGGCGTGCACGTGCGTGTCGGCCACGCCGACGATGCGGGCGCCTCGATCGGCCGCGGCCTCGAGGTACGACGAGGCCTCCAGCGGCGGATCGACGACGAGCGCCTGACCGTCGCTGACGAGCAGATAGCCAAGCGCGCCCTTGCCGAGGCGATCGAACTGGACGAACTGATCCAGGCTCGGCGGCGGCTGGAGCGCGCGCGGCATCGCCACGCGCATCCAGGCCGAGAGCCCGCCCGTGAGTGACCGCGCCCGGCAGCCGATGGCGTTCAGATGGAGCGCCAGCCTCTTGCTGTCGTGGCCATGCCCGCACACGACCACGACCGGCAGCGAGGGATCGATGCCGGTGCCGTCAAGTGCGCTGTACGCGATCAGCTTCGATCCGACGATGTTGTGGAAGCGGGAGTCGTGGACGAGATCGATGCGGCCCTGCTGGACGCGCG
>CAYHSN010000464.1:1575-3273 GCA_964359235.1 uncultured Vicinamibacterales bacterium
TTGACCAAGCGCGCTCAGCACAGCACCCGGATCACGTCAGACCGCGTGATGATGAACGTCTTGTCGGTCTTGAAGTCGCGCACGAGGACCGCCGGGTTCTCCGGCGTGATCATCGTCGAGAGCAGCTCCACCGGCGTGGAGATGTCCACGAACGGGAACGCCGGCTGCATGATCGACTCGACGGGCCGGCGCTTGACGTCCGGGTTGCGCACGAGCTCAGCGTAGAGATGCGCTTCGTTCAGCGAGCCGACGAGGCGCTTGTCGAGCGTGATCGAGATCTGCGAGAAGTCGCGCTGACTCATCAGCTTCACGGCCATTTCGACCGGCTCGCTGCCCTCGATCGCCAGCAGCTCACCCGAAAGACCCGACGCGACGAGATCGCGAGCCGCGAGGCCTGTCTTCTCGAAGAAGCCCTTCTCCCGCATCCACGCGTCGTTGAACATCTTGCCCATGTAGCGCGAGCCGTGGTCCTGGAAGATCACCACGACCACGTCGTCTTCCCGGAAGTGAGCCTTGAGCTGGAGCAGGCCGGCCATGGCGGAACCGGCCGAGTTGCCGGCGAAGATGCCCTCCTCGCGCGCGATCCGCCGCGTCATGATCGCGGCGTCCTTGTCGGTCACTTTCTCGAAATGGTCGATGACGTCGAAGTCGACGTTCTTCGGCAGGAAGTCCTCGCCGATCCCCTCGGTGATGTACGGGTAGATCTCGTTCTTGTCGAAGATGCCGGTCTCTTTGTACTTCTTGAACACCGAGCCGTAGGTGTCGATGCCCCAGACCTTGATCCGCGGATTGCGCTCCTTCAGGTACCGGCCGGCGCCGCTGATCGTGCCTCCGGTACCGACACCGACGACCAGGTGCGTTACTGTCCCGTCGGTCTGGTCCCAGATCTCCGGGCCGGTCTGCTCGTAGTGGGCGGCCGAGTTCGACAGATTGTCGTACTGATTGGCCTTCCACGAGTTGGGGATTTCCTTCTCCAATCGCGATGACACTGAGTAGTAGGAGCGGGGATCCTCCGGATCCACGTTGGTCGGGCAGACGATGACGTCCGCCCCGAACGCGCGCAGGGCGTCGGCCTTTTCCTTCGACTGCTTGTCGGTCGTCGTGAAGACGCACGTGTAGCCCTTGACGACCGCGGCGATCGCGAGGCCCATGCCGGTGTTGCCGGACGTGCCTTCGATGATGGTGCCGCCGGGCTCGAGACGGCCCTGGCGCTCCGCGTCCTCGATCATCTTGACCGCCATCCGATCCTTGGTCGAGTTGCCGGGGTTGAAGGTCTCCAGCTTCGCCAGCACCGTGGCCTTCACGACGCCCCTGGTGATCGAGTTGATGCGCACCATGGGCGTGTTGCCGATGGCGTCGAGGATGGTGTCGCAGATCTTCTTCACGGCGCGCCGCTCCCTCTCCGGACACCGAGACAACAGAGAAACCTTCGGAAACTCTGCGGCCTCTGCGTGCTCTGTGGTTCCTCCTCCGTGGCCTCGCAGGCCGTCCGGACTTTCACCACGGCCTGCCTACGCTTCGCGGTAGATCCAGCCGCCGAGGATCGCGGCGAGGATCATCTCGACGAGACCCACCGCACCCCACTGCGCGAGCATGCGGGTCGGAAACAGCTCCATCATCTCGTAGCCGACGAGCGACGGGAAATACCCGCCCAGCCACAAGGCCACGGCGACGATCACCGCCGTCTTCGGTCCCGGA
>CAYHSN010000465.1:0-3268 GCA_964359235.1 uncultured Vicinamibacterales bacterium
AGCACGGCTAGCGGCCATCTCCGGCCTCGACATCCTGATGGCAGCTCGGGAGACGGCGTCGGCTTCGCGGGCGGCCGGACGGGCGCGCTGGCTGCCCGCGTTGGCTGCCGGGCTGGCCGCCCTGGTCTACCTGAACGCGCTCGACAATCCTTTCGTCTACGACGACCACGCCACGGTCCTGAACAACCCGTCGCTGCCGGACCCGGGCAACTGGCGGTTCGTGCTCGTCTACAGCCTGTTCCGGCCCGTCGTGAACGTCTCCTACGCGCTGGACTACGCGCTCTGGGAGACGCGGCCGTTCGGGTATCACCTGACGAACCTCGTGCTCCACATCCTGAACGTCCTGCTGCTGTACCGGCTGACGTGGCTCACCGCCCGTGACGGGACCGGTCAGGGCCGTCCGTTCGCCGACGTCGCACCCTCGACGCGGCTTCTGGCATTCGCGGCCGCGGCGCTGTTCGCCGTGCACCCGCTGATGACCGAGGCCGTGGGGTACGTGTCCGGGCGGTCGGAGGTGATCTGCGGGACCTTCTTTCTTGCCGCGCTCCTGCTGTTGCGCCGGGGTCTCGTCGACGGGCGGGCGGAGCAAGCTCCGCCCCTACGGGTTGCCCGGCGAGGACGGTGGCTGGCGGCAGGCGTCGTGACGTTCCTGCTGGCGCTCGCCTCGAAGGAAACCGCGGTCATGCTGCCGTTCGTGTTCTTCGCGTACGAGCGCCTGTGCCTCGCGGGTTCGCCTGAGGATCGCCGCCGCCGAGCGTGGCGGATTCACACGCCCCTGATGGGGCTCGTGGTGGTCGCCGCCGCGGCCCGGCTGGCGACCCTCGTCCTTGCCGAGCGGCCGATGCCCGGGGCTCCCTGGCAGACGATCCTGACGCACGTGACGGTGGTGGTCCGGTACCTCGGATTGCTCGTCCTTCCGGTGTCTCAGTCGATCGTGCATCCGGTCCGCCAGATCACCAGCGCGCTCGACCCGGCCCTCCTGATGGCCGTGGCCGTCCTGCTCGCGATCTTCTTCGGGGCCTGGGGGCTGCGCCGGCGCGCGCCGCTCGTGACCTTCGGCGTGTTCTGGTTCTTCCTCGTTCTGCTGCCTTCGTCGAGCGTCGTGTCGCTCCGGGAGAGCATGGCCGAGCACCGTGTCTACCTCGCCAGTTGCGGCCTCTTCGTGGCTGCCGGCGCGGCGATCGTCTGGCGAGCTTCGGCAGCGCCGCGTGCCGCGCGTGCGGGCAGAACGACCTGGTCAATTCTCTCGATCGTGCTCGCGGCGCTCGCCGTTCTCACGGTGCAGCGGAACCGGGTGTGGGCGAGCCCGGTCGCCCTGTGGGCGAACGCGGCCGAGCGCGCGCCAGACTACTGGGAGGCGCACTACGTGCTCGGCGATGCCCTGCGCGAGCAGGGGCGTTGTCAGGACGCGATCGATGAGTACCGCCTCGTCGCGCAGTTGAGACCAGGGCATCGCGACGCGTACAACAACCTGGGCATCTGCCTGGCGGAGACGGGACGTCTCGCGGAGGCTGGAGAGGCGTTCGCGCGAGCGCTCGCCGTCGATCCGAGGTTCGCGCGCGCGGAGACCAACCTCGGCGGGCTGGCGCTTCTCGAGAACGATCCCGAGCGGGCGCGCCAGCACTTCGAACGCGCGCTGGCGCTCGATCCGTCGAGCCTCGCGGCGCGGCGCCAGCTCGCGTCGCTGTACGAGACCACGTTCAACAATCCGGCCGAGGCCGCGAGGCTCTGCCGCGAGATGCTCGCGATCGCGCCGCGTGCGCCGGGGGCGGCCGAGTGCGTCGCGCGCAACGAGGCGAGACTGCCGCCCGGACCCGGCGCGCGCTGAGGGGGCCGCCCACGTCATGGCGCGGTTGCGGATTCTCCACGCCATCCACGACTTCCTGCCGAAGCACCGGGCGGGCTCCGAGGTGTACGCGCTCGAGCTCTGCAAGGCGCTGGCCGTGCGTCACGACGTGTGGGTGCTGTGCGCCGAGTGCGATCCGTCGCGGCCGCATGCCACCCTGACGTGGCGCGTCCATGACGGCCTGCCCGTCGTCGAGCTCGTCAATAACTGGGCGTTCAGATCGTTCGAAGAGACGTACCGTCCGCCGCAGCTCAACGACGCGCTGCGCCATGTGCTCGGGGCGCTTCAACCGGACGTCCTGCACATCCACAGCCTGCTGAACCTCTCGATGGACCTGCCGGCGCTCGGGCGGGCGCGCGGAATTCCGAGCGTCGCGACGCTGCACGACTACACGCTCGTGTGTCCGTCGGGCGGCCAGCGCGTGCATGTCGCCGAGTCGCATGTCTGCACCGAGATCGACACGTCGCGATGCGCGCGGTGCTTTCCTTCGTCGCCGTTCCACGCGCAGATGACGATGGCGCGCTTCTCGCCCGGTCGCGCGCGGCCAGTCGTGGACACGTTCGGGCGAGCCCTGCGGCGACGCGTGCCCTGGCTGTTCGGCTGGATGGAAGAAGCCGTGAGGCGTACGCCGGCCGTCTCGCTCGGGCCGCACGACGTCGATCGACGCCTCGAGCAGGCGCGGCGTGTCTTCGACAACATCGACGTGTTCGTGGCGCCGTCGGCCGCGCTCGGGCGGGAGTTCGCGCGGCTCGGTCTGCCGGCGGAGAAGATCCGGGTATCGGACTACGGCATGCGGCCGTTCCAGCCCGTGCCGCGCCGGCCTCACGGCGGGCGGCTGCGGGTCGGTTTCGTCGGCACGCCGGTGTGGCACAAGGGCGCGCACGTGCTGCTCGAAGCGGTGAGCCAGCTTCCATCCGATCGAGTCGAGGTCAAGCTCTTCGGAGATCTGGAGGCGTTTCCGTCCTACGTCCGCGCGCTTCGGTCGCTCGCTCGCGGGCAGCCGGTCCAGTTCATGGGGCCCTTCGACGCGGACCGGCTCGCCGAGGTCTACGGCGCCATTGATGTCCTCGTCGTGCCATCGCTGTGGCCGGAGAACTCGCCGCTCGTCATCCACGAGGCGTTTCAGGCGGGCGTGCCGGTTGTCGGATCGCGCCAGGGCGGCGTGCCCGAGCTGGTGTCGCACGACGTGAACGGTCTGCTCTTTGACGCGTGGTCGGTGCCGGAGCTTGCGAGAGTCCTGCAGACCCTCATCGACGAACCCGGTCGTCTCGAGCGCTACGCGCGCGCCATTCCCGCGGTCAAGACGATCGCCGACGATGCGCGCGGGTGCGAAGCGATGTATCGTCAGGTGCTCGAACGCAGGCTGTCGCCGCCGTAACTGTTTAGCGGGTCGGCCGGGGCAGCCCGCTAAACAGTTACTAG
>CAYHSN010000466.1:0-3264 GCA_964359235.1 uncultured Vicinamibacterales bacterium
GCCGGCCGCGCCGGGTGAGTACGTCGTGACGTTGAAGGTCGGAGAGACGACGCTGACCAGGCACGCGACGGTGCGCCACGTGCACGTGCGTCCGTAGTAGTGCGTCCGTAGTGCGTCCGTAGTCCGTAGGGGCGCGCTTGCCTGCCCTGAGCGGCGTCGAAGGGCTCGGCCCGGACACGCCTCGGCCCGGACCGGCACGCGGGCCGACCAAGGTCGGCCCCTACGATGAAACAGGAGTGCTCGGGCCGACCAAGGTCGGCCCCTACTACGATGAAGCAGGAGGCTGATCGGTGATTGGCACCTGTGGGGGCCGCCTTCAGGCGGCCCGCCGATCGGCCGGCTGCCCTCGACTGGGCTCGGGCCAGGGAAGCCGGCCGCTACGAAGAAAGAACTGACGATGCGTAGACGAAACCCGCTGACGCGCTTGTGGCACAGGTCTCAGGTCTGTGCCACATCACTCACCCTCGCCGCCCTGCTCGTCGCGCAGGCGGCCCCGTATGCGCAGGCGCCGCAGGTCGCGAAGCCCGACGACGCGAAGACCTCTCCGCTCACCCAGATCCTGCCGCTCATGCCCGAGATGAGGGCCGGGACGCTCGAGAACGGACTTCGGTACTACATCCGCGAGAACCGGCGTCCCGAGAAGCGGGCCGAGCTCCGGCTCGCCGTCAACGCCGGGTCCATCGTCGAAGACGACGACCAGCGGGGGCTCGCGCACTTCGTCGAGCACATGGCGTTCAACGGCACCGAGCACTTCCCGAAGCAGAAACTGGTCGAGTTCATGGAGTCGATCGGCATGCGGTTCGGCCCGGAGCTGAACGCGTCGACCAACTTCGACGAGACCATCTACATGCTGCGCATCCCGACCGACAATCCGCAGGCGATGCCGACGGCGTTTCAGATCCTCGAGGACTGGGCGCACGGTCTCGCGTTCGATCCGCGGGAGATCGACAAGGAGCGCGGCGTCGTGATCGAGGAGTGGCGTCTCGGCCAGGGCGCCGGCGCGCGCATGCGCGACAAGCAGTTTCCGATCGTGTTCCAGGGATCGCGCTACGCGGACCGGCTGCCGATCGGCCGCAAGGACACACTCGAGACCTTCGCGCACGACACGCTCGAGCGCTTCTACCGCGACTGGTACCACCCCGACCTCATGGCCGTCGTGGCCGTGGGCGACTTCAACACCGCGGACGTCGAGGCGCTCATCCGGAAACACTTCGCGCGTCTGCCTCGTCCGCGGACCGCGCGCGCGAGAGAGGCGTACGGTGTGCCCGATCACCCGGGCACCCGCTTCGCCATCGCGACCGACAAGGAGATGACCGCGACGACGGTCGGTCTGTATCAGAAACTGCCGGTCGAGGACGAGACGACCGTCGGCGCGTACCGGCGCTCGATCGTCGAGGCGCTCTACAACGGCATGCTCAACAGTCGTTTCTCGGAGCTGGCGCAGAAGCCCGACCCGCCGTTCATCGGCGCGTTCTCGAGCGAGGGGCGCCTGGTGCGGTCGGCGCCGACCTACGTGTTGAACGCCGCGGTGCGCGAGGACGGCATCGAGCGCGGGCTCTCGGCGCTGCTCGTCGAATCGGAGCGCGTCTCGCGTTTCGGCTTCACGGCGTCCGAGCTGGACCGGCAGAAGCGCGATCTCCTGCGTGACGTCGAGCGGCTGTACCTCGAGCGCGAAAAGCAGGATTCGGGCCTGCACGCCGCCGAGTGCATCCGCAACTTCCTCGAAGCCGAGCCGATGCCCGGCATCGCCTACGAGTTCGAGCTGCACAAGCGGTTCGTGCCCGAGATCGCGCTCGAGGAGGTCAACGCGCTCGCCCGGCGGTGGGCGGTCGATCGCAACCGCATCGTGCTGGTGAACGCGCCCGAGAAAGCAGGCGTGCGCGTGCCCGGCGAGGCCGATCTGCGCGCGGTCATCGACGCCGTCAGGAGCCGGGAGATCACGGCCTACGTGGACACGGTCGCCGAGAAACCGCTCCTCGCCGAGCCGCCCGCGCCGGGCGCGATCGCCGGCACGAAGACCGTCGCGGCCGTGGGCGTGACCGAGTGGACGCTCGCCAACGGCGTCCGTGTCATCGTCAAGCCGACCGATTTCCAGCAGGACCAAGTGCTGGTCCAGGCGTTCAGCCCCGGCGGAGCGTCGCTTGCCGGCGATGAGGCCTACATCCCGGCCGTGACGGCGACGATGGTCGTGAGCGCGGGTGGCCTGGGTTCGTTCAGCGCGGTCGATTTGCGAAAGCTCCTGGCCGGCAAGGCCGCCAACGTGCGGCCCACCATCAGCAACCTCGAGGAGGGGGTGTCGGGCAACGCGTCGCCCAAGGACCTCGAGGCGCTCTTCCAGCTCATCTACCTGACGTTCACCGCGCCGCGCGCCGACGCGACCATCTTCGGCGTCCTGACCGCGCAGATGAAGACGGCGCTCGCCAACCGCCTGGCGAGCCCGCAGGTGGTCTTCGCCGAGGCGCTCCAGTCAGCGATGACGCAGGACCATCCGCGCGCCAAGCCGCTCACCGCCGACACGGTCGACAGGATGAACCTCGATCGCTCGTTCGCGTTCTACACGGATCGCTTCGCCGACGCGAGCGACTTCACGTTCGTGCTGGTCGGCAACCTCGATCTCGAGGCGCTCGAGCCGCTGGTCGCGCGTTATCTGGGATCGCTGCCCTCGACCCGCCGGCAGGAATCGTGGCGTGACGATGGCATCCGGCCGCCGAAGGGCGTCGTCACGAAAGAGGTCCGCAAGGGCCTCGAGCCGAAGAGCCAGACGGTGGCCGTCTTCACCGGCCCGTTCCAGTACGACCGCGATCACCGCAACGCGATGCGTGCCATGACGATGGTGCTGGAAGCGCGGCTGCGCGAGAAGATGCGCGAGCAGCTCGGCGGCACCTACGGCGTGAACGTCAATCAGGCGACGTCGTGGCGGCCGGTCGAGGACTACCAGATCGTCATCGATTTCGGATCGGCGCCCGAGCGGGCCGAAGAGCTGACGAAGGTCGTCTTCGAGGAGATCGATCGGCTGAAGACCGCCGCGCCGACCGGCGTCGAGGTGAACAACGTGCGCGAGCAGTTGGTGCGCGAGTTTGAAACCGGGCTCAAGCAGAACCCGTTCTGGCTGACGCAGCTCGGCTTCAAGTACCGCAAGGGCGAAGATCCGAGCGACCTGCCGGACTATCCGGAGTCGCTCAAGAAGGTGACGCCGGCAGTCGTGCAGGACGCCGCGAAGACGTACCTGGATGTGAAGAACTACGTGATGGTGAGGTTGATGCC
>CAYHSN010000467.1:0-3257 GCA_964359235.1 uncultured Vicinamibacterales bacterium
GCCTGAAGGCTCTCGTCAACGAGCGCGTGGGCGGCGGCGACGGCTGGGGCGGCTTTTTGAAGATGAACCCGCGCGTCGACGACATTCCCGCGCAAGTCGGTGTGGAGTTCGACGGCATCCGAATTCTCGTAATGGGCACGATCGAGCGCGGACGCCGCGGCTGCGCCTGCCCCGAGAACATCCTGCTCCGCGAAGTGCTCAACCATTTGCTGCTGCGCCAGAACGAGCATGTCGTCGTCGATATGGAGGCGGGCATCGAGCATCTCGGGCGAGGCACCGCCGAAGGCGTCGATCTCATGCTGATTGTCATCGAGCCAGGCTGGGCAAGCGTGGACACGGCAAAACGCATCGTCATCCTGGCCCGCGACCTCGGATTGAACCGCGTGGGCGTCGTCGCCAACAAGATCGCGACCGGCGAAGACGCCGCGTTCGTCCGTCAGAACCTCGGCGACCTGCCGCTCGTCAGCACGCTTCCCCACGACAGGAGCGTCGAACACCACGCACGCAGCGGCGAGTGGGTCCGGGATGGCGTCTTCTACCGGGACATGATGGCGCTTGCTCGACAGCTTGCATAGCGACGCCGTGAAACCGCGCCGCCGTTGAAGGGTGGGTGACACCGTGGACGTCAAGGACCGTTCCGTCGACCCGGCGGCACAGCAGGTGCTGCTGTACGCACAGAAATCGGGCGTTGCCACCGCGTGGGATCGGTATCAGGCGCTTCAGCCGCTCTGCGGGTTCGGTGAGCTGGGCGTCTGCTGCGCTGTCTGCTTCATGGGGCCCTGTCGCATCGATCCGTTTGGCGAAGGTGCGCAGGTCGGCGTCTGTGGAGCGAACGCGGATCTGATCGTGGCACGCAACCTGGCGCGGGCCGTCGCGTCGGGCGCGGCGGCACACAGCGACCACGGCCGCGAGGTCGTGGGCGTGCTGCGGGAAGCGAGCAACGACGGGTCGGCATCCGGCTACAGCGTGGTCAACGCAGCAAAGCTCAGGGCGCTGGCCTCCGAGTGGGGCATTGCCGAATCGGGTCGATCCGTTCACGAGATCGCCGGCGATCTGGCGCGCGCCATGACGGCCGAGTTCGGCCAACAGGAGGGAATCCTGAAACCGCTGTTGCGCGCACCGGAAGGGCAGCGGACGCGGTGGGCGGCCCTGGGCATCGCTCCACGGGGCATCGATCGCGAGATCGTCGAGCTGCTGCACCGCAGCCATCACGGCGTGGAATCCGAACCGATTGCCCTCCTGCGGGCCGCGATGCGCGCGGCGCTTGCGGATGGCTGGGGCGGATCGATGATCGCCACCGACGTGCAGGATGTTTTGTTCGGTGGGCCGCAGGCGATCCGGTCACGTGCCAACCTGGGCGTTCTCGAGGAGCGACAGGTCAACCTGCTCGTCCACGGGCACGAGCCGGCGTTGAGCGAGATGCTGGTCCACGCCAGCCGCGATGCCGAGATGCTCGCGCTGGCCCGGCAGGCGGGCGCAGAAGGCATCAACATCGCCGGCATCTGTTGCACGGCCAACGAGGTCCTGATGCGACAGGGCATGCCCGTGGCCGGCAACTACCTGCACCAGGAACTGGCCGTGCTCACGGGTGCCGTGGATCTCCTGGTCGTGGACGTGCAGTGCGTGATGCCGTCGCTGCCGGCGATTGCCGCCTGCCATCACACACGGGTTGTTGCGACGTCGGCCAAGGCGCACATCCCCGGGGCCGAGACAATCGTGTTCGAGCCTCATCGAGCTGGAGAGATCGCTCGGGAGATTGTGAAGCGGGCTGTCGAGGCATTCACGCGCCGCGATCCCTCGCGCGTGAGGATTCCACGAGAGAAGGCCGACCTCGTGGCGGGATTCACCAACGAGAATCTGCCGCACTACCTGGGCGGGCGCTTCCGGTCAGGCTATCGCCCGCTCGTGGAC
The DNA here is from genome assembly GCA_964359235.1 of uncultured Vicinamibacterales bacterium. Lineage (GTDB taxonomy): Bacteria > Acidobacteriota > Vicinamibacteria > Vicinamibacterales > JAHECP01 > CAYHSN01. Next base: position 1,912 of record CAYHSN010000467.1, read on the forward strand.
GCGATTGCGGCAGGGCGCGTGCGGGGAGCCGTTGCCGTCGTCGGCTGCAACACGCCGAAGGTTACGCAGGATCGGCATCATCTCGCTCTGGTTCGACGGCTGCTTGCCGAGGACGTGCTCGTCGTGCAGACCGGATGCAGCGCCATTGCGTCGGCCAAGGCCGGCCTGCTCCGCCCCGAAGCGGCGCTCGAGCACGCAGGACCCGGCCTCCGGGAAGTCTGCGAGGCCGTCGGGATCCCTCCGGTCCTGCACGTTGGGTCCTGCGTGGACAATTCCAGAATCCTGTCGGTGTGCGTGGCGTTGGTCGCCGAGGGTGGCATCGGAAACGACCTGTCGGAGCTGCCGATCGCCGCCGCGGCGCCCGAGGCGATGAGCGAAAAGGCGATCACCATCGGGCTCTACGCCGTCGCGTCTGGCATCTTCACGGCCTTCATGCCCGTGCCGCGCGTGGCTGGCAGCCGCGTGGTCCGCGAGTACCTCGAAGGCACGGTGGAACAGGACACCGGCGGCAAGTTCCTCTTCACCGACGATGTGGAGCAGGCCGTCCAAGGGATCCTGGCGCACATCGACCGCAAGAGGAAGACGCTGAAGCTGGCGCCGATGATGTACCAGAGCGGCGTCCCGGTGGATGCTGGCGTGGTTCCACGCTCGCTGGTCGAGTACGAAACCCCGCGTGGACTCGAGAGCCTGGGATGCGGCAAGGCCCAGACGCGGAGCCAGGCAGGAGCTCCGAAGGACTGACATGGCGCGAGCGCTCATCTTCGATCGCCGGCGATGCCTGGCGTGCCGGAGTTGCGAGCTGGCCTGCGCCGTGATCCATTCCCGGAGCCGGCGGCTCGACGAGGCCATCGGCGAGGAGCCACGTCCAAGACGCCGCGTGTCCATCGTGCGTTCCGGCGCAGGCCTCGAGGCCCTCAGGTGCGAGCAGTGTGACGAGCCGCTCTGCGTGTTCGCCTGCAAGAGCGGGGCACTGCACCGCATGCCGGACGAAGGGCGGGTCGTCCTCGACGAGGAGAGGTGTCTTGGCTGCCTGATGTGCCTGATGGTGTGCCCGTATGGCATTCGTCCCGATCCCGTCCGAGACCAGGTGACCCGCTGCGACGTCTGCCAGGGCCTCGAGACGCCTGCGTGCGTGACCGCGTGTCCGACCCATGCGCTGCAGGCACAAGAGGAACCCTCGCATCGAGTCCACACCGACTTCGATGGTCACGTCGTTGTCGTCGGGTCATCGGCCGCCGGCATCGCGGCCTGTGAAGCGGCGCGGGAGCATGCGCCCCGGTGCGCGATCACGGTGGTGACCGCAGACGAGGGGCCCGAATACTCGCGGCCGCTGCTCGCCTACGCGC
>CAYHSN010000468.1:0-3251 GCA_964359235.1 uncultured Vicinamibacterales bacterium
CTCCTTCTCTAGTAATTGTTTAGCGTTAACCATCGAGAGGCGCTAAACAATTACCTTTCCTTCGACCCCGAACTCATGATCATAGGCTTCGACGAACTCAAGCAGTATCGCCGCAGGGTGGCCCTGGTCGACGGCGCGTTCGACCCGCTGCACCACGGTCACGTGAGGTATTTCCGAAGCGCCCGGAAGTGGCTCGACGAACATGGCGCCACCGGCGTGCCGCTGCTCTGCAACATCGCCTCGGACGACTACGTGCGGACCAAGCACGAGCCGTGCCTCGACGGGGCCGAGCGGGCCGAGGTCATCGACGCGCTGCGAGAGATCTCGTACACGCACCTGAGCCAGGCCGACACCGAGACCGTGCTGCGCGAGCTGCAGCCGACGCATTACATCAAGGGCCGAGAGTGGCAGAAGAACGGGCTGCCGCCCGAGCAGATGCGCATCTGCCAGGAGTCCGGCATCGGCATCGTGTTCTGCGAAGATCACGTGGCCTCGTCCACCGAACGGTTGCTGCGGGCCGGGAACGCGTTTCGGGGCCGGGCCGAGCCAAGCCCGGCGCTCGCGGCGTTCGAGCAGGCGGTTTACGCCCAGCGGGCCACCGCGGCCCATCACTATGACGACGAGTACTTCGTCAGCGAGTGGCGCGCCGAAGGCAACGACTACACAATCGAGACGCGGCGGCGAATCGAGGGCAGGCACCCCGAAGTCATCAAGGAGGTTTTCCAGCCGACGCGCGTGCTCGACATGGGCTGCGGGCCTGGCGCGCTCCTGTTCCTCCTGCAGGAGCAGGGCATCATCGCCGACGGCGTGGATTTCAGCCCGGCCTCGCGCGAGCTGGCGCCGCCCGAGGTGCGCGACCGGATCACGATCGGCGACGTCACCGATCGCCGGCCGGCCGACGATTCGTACGACCTCGTCATCTGCCGCGAGGTGTTCGAGCACCTGACTGTCCTGCAGGTGCGCGAGGCCGTTCGCAACCTCTGCCGGATCAGCTCGAAGTTCGTCTATGTGACGACACGGTTTCATCCGGACCCGACAACGCTCGTCGACTTCACGACGCAGTTCGACGTGGATCCGACGCACATCACGCTGCTCAACAAGGACCTGCTGCGGCTCTTCTTCGTACTCGAGGGCTTCCGGTGCCGTCCCGATCTGGAAGCGCGGATTGACTGGATGAAGAAGGGGCGCGTGCTCGTGTACCAGAAACAACCCGTGTAGCGCCTGCATTCACGGCAGCCCTGAAGGGCTGCGCGACATCCGGGCAGCCCTGAAGGCCTGCGCGACAATCGATGAAGGTCCTGTTCCTCCTGCACTATCCTGGCTACTTCAGGTACTTCGACTCGACGGTCCGTCTGCTGGCCGAGCGGGGGCATCATGTCGCGCTCGCGTTCGACAGCCTCGAGAAGCAGCCCGAGGGCGCGGAGGCGCTGCACGGCGCGACCGGCACGATCGAGTGGCTCGGCGCGGCACCGGGACGAGACGACGGCTGGTCGGCCGTGGCGCTGGCGGTGCGGGGCACGATCGACTACGTCCGGTACTTGCACCCGCTGTTCGCCGACAGCCCCTATCTCCGCCACCGGATGCGGAAGGCCCTGCCTCGCGTGTTCGAGTTCCTGGGGAAGCATGAGACCGCGAGTGAGAAGACGACTTCGCGACTGGTGAGGTCGTTCGTTGCGCTCGAGCGCGCGCTGCCGAGCAGCCCGGCCATCGAGCGCTATCTGCGGACCATCGGCCCAGACCTCCTGGTCATTTCTCCCCTCGTGATGCACGGCGGCCCGCAGGCCGACTTCATCAAGAGCGCGCGGGCGTGCGCCGTCCCGAGCGCGCTCTGCGTGGCCAGTTGGGACCACCTCACGACCAAGGGCCTGATGCGGGTCCAGCCGGATCTCGTGGCCGTCTGGAACGATGAGCAGAAGCGGGAGGCGATCGAGTTTCACGGCGCCGCGCCCGATCGCATCGTCGTCACCGGCGCCCAGCCGTTCGACCGCTGGTTCTCGCGTGCGCCGTCGCTCGACCGCGAGCAGTTTTGCCGGAAGGTCGGACTTCGCGCCGATCGCCCCTTCGTCCTCTTCGTCGGGTCGACCGCCTCGATCTCCGCGCCCCGGGCCGAGGTGGACTTCGTGCAGCGGTGGGTCGAGGCGGTGCGCCAGGGGATCAGGTTGACGGCCGGGGAGGTCGGCATGCTCGTGCGCCCGCACCCGTACAACTCGGCGCACTGGGCTGACGCCGATCTGTCCGGTGTGGAGAACGTCGCCGTCTATCCGCGCCACGGCGCCAATCCGGTCAACGAGCAGGATCGGGCCGACTACTTCGACTCGCTCTACCATGCGGCGGCGGTGGTCGGCGTCAACACCTCGGCCATGATCGAAGCGGCCATCGTCGGTCGCCCGGTGCTCTCGATTCTGGCGGACGAGTTCACGAGCACGCAGCGCGGCACCCTGCACTTCCGGTACCTGCTGCCGGAGAACGGCGGGTTTCTCCAGGTCGCCGCGAGTCTCGCCGAGCATGTGCAGCAACTGGAGGAGACGCTTCGGGCGCCGGAGCGGCAGCGCGAGCGCCTTCGACGTTTCGTCGGCGCGTTCGTCCGGCCCCTGGGGCTCGACCGCGCCGGCACGACGGTTTTGGCCGATGCGCTCGAGCGGCTCGTCGCGCGCGGGCCGGTCCGGGCGCGACGCACGCCGGTCAGCCACCTGCTGCTGCGTGGCCTGCTCTGGACCCTTCGGGGTCAGTTCTGGGCCGCTGCCACCCTCGACGAGTACGGCACACGCGCCGACCGGTTGATCCGCAACACGCGCAAGTCGCTGAAGATCTGGCGCAAGCAGTGGGTGTACTACCGCCGGCGGCGGGTCGCCGCCGCCAGACGTTTCGCCGGCGCGAGGCTGCGCGCGCTCAAGCGCCTCACCAGGTGATCGTGGACGGCTTCTTCGATCCGCTCCACCGCGGGCGCGTCAAGAGCGGTTTCATAACCTCGCGGACGGGACCCGAGCCGGTCATGAAACCGCCTCTACGCCTCGGACGCCTGCCGGCGGTCCAAGGGCTGGATGAAGAAGGGACGCGTGCTGGTGTATCAGAAACAGGCGGTGTCGCGCAGGCCTTCAGAGCCTGTGAAGACATCGCATCGTACGTAGCGCGCATCTTCAGATGCGCCCGACAGGCCGGACTAAAGTCCGGCGCTACGGCGATCCTTTTCGCAGGCGGTGAGGACGTATGATCCAACGGGATGACACGGCGAGCGACAGGCTCGACGGCGT
>CAYHSN010000469.1:0-3250 GCA_964359235.1 uncultured Vicinamibacterales bacterium
GAGCACATCGATAAGGTCAGCCTGAGCTTCCTGGTCGACACGATGGACAAGCGCCGCGGCGGCTGCGCGCCGAACATCGCCTACACCCTGGCGCTCCTCGGCGAGCGCCCGTACCTGATGGCGACGGCCGGCGAGGACTTCGGCGAGTACCGCCAGTGGCTCGACGCCGCCGGCGTGGACACATCGCTCGTCAGGCAGGTTCCCGGCAAGTTCACCGCATCGTTCTTCTGCAGCACCGACCAGGAGCACAACCAGATCGCGTCGTTCTACACGGGCGCCATGGCGAACGCGGGCGAGCTGTCGTTCCGGCTCGCCGGCGACGCGGACCTGGCGATCATCTCGCCGAACGATCCCGGCGCGATGCTCCAGTACGCGGACGAGTGCCGCGCGCTCGGCATCCCGTACATCTTCGACCCCGGACAGCAGTGCGCCCGGATGTCGGGCGACGAACTCCGAGCGGGGGTCGTGGGCGCAGCCATCGTCATCTCGAACGACTACGAGTTCGAGCTGCTGCGTCAGAAGACCGGCCTGGACGAGACCGGCATGCTGCGGCACGCGCGGGCGCTCATCGTCACGCGCGGCGAGGGCGGCTCGACGATTCTCACCTCCGGCGGACGCGCCGAGGTGCCTGCCGTGCCTCCGACCCGCATCGTCGATCCAACCGGCGTGGGCGACGCCTATCGCGGCGGGTTCATGAAGGGCATGGCGACGGGCGCGCCCTACGACGTCTGCGCCCGGCTGGGCAGCGTCGCCGCGACCTACGCGCTCGAGCACCTCGGCGGTCAGAGCCACCAGTACCGGTGGGACGAGTTCCGGAGCCGCTACGAAGGACACTTCGGCGCGCTCACCCTCACTCGCGCATGACCCTGCGCCCGCGCCTCGCCGCCGCGTTCGTCCTCGCGTCGTGGGCCTGGACGATCGCGCTCGTCGCGGTGCCCCTCGCGTCGGCGCGTGCGCCGGAGGTGAGGCTCCCCGCCAGCGTGTCGGCCTCCGTGTATCTCGCGGGCGGTTTCCTGTGCCATCAGCGCGCCGGCCGATCGTTCCATCCCTGGGGCGTGCGGATGCCCGTGTGTGCGCGCTGCTTCGGCCTGTACGCGTCGGCGTCGCTCGGCGCGGTGGCGGGGCTCTTCGCCGGCGTGACCGGCGCACACGGGCGGCGCCGCCGTCTCACGGCGCACCGCCTTCTGGTCGGGCTTGCGCTGGCCGCGGTACCCACCGGACTCATCTGGCTCGTTGAGTGGCTGGGGCTGGCCTATCCGCCTGCGATCGTCCGCGCGGCGCTTGCCGTGCCGCTTGGCGCCACGGTGGGCTGGATCGTGACGACCGCGATAGGACACGAAATCGGATAGACTTCAGCTCCAGCGTTCGGGTTCCAGGTTTCAGGTTCAACAGGGTTCAATTCAACGTTCAACGTGGCGGGACGCGCAAAGGGCGGGGCGAAGACGGCGGCCGTGCAACGTCCGCAAGGGATGGCGCGTGCCGGTGTCGCGGCGTTGTGCGTGGCGGCGTGGATCGCGCCGGGCGCGGCGCACCTGTGGCTCGGGCGCCGGCAGAAAGGCCTCGTGTTCATCATCGCGCTGCCGATCATGTTCGCGATCGGGTTGTTCCTTGACGGGCGGATATTTCCGTTGGAGGTGTCGGAGCCGCTCGTCGCGCTCGCGGCGGTCGCCGACGTCGGAGCCGGCCTGCCGTACTTCGTCGCGAAAATGGGCGGCTACGGCGGCGGCCACGTCGTCTCGGCGACCTACGAATACGGCAACACGTTTCTCATCGTCGCCGGGCTGCTCAATGTCCTCGTGATTCTGGACGCCTTCGACATCGCGCTCGGACGCAAGTGAGCATGGCGAGCCATCTGCTCTGGCTGATTGTGTTCGCCTTCTTCGTGTCGCTGGTCTTCGCGGTCCTCCTGCGCGACGAACCGCGCGAGCAGCTCCGGACGGGCGCTTTCATGTTCGGCGGGTTCATCGCGGCCGCGATCCTGCTGGGCTGGCTGATGTACCCGCTGCCGTTCTGACGTCCCGAACGACGCCTCGAGATCCCTCCCAGACCTCGACATGAATCCGAGACGGCCCCTCAGGCGCCGACTGTGGTTGTGGGGCCCCGTCGTTCTGCAGATGGCGGTGATCTTCGCCGCCTCGTCGATTCCGAACCTGGAGGAACTGCCGGGCGGAGCGCCCGACTGGCTCGGGCATGGGGCCGGCTACGCGCTGCTCGGCGCGTTGCTCCTCCGCGCGCTCGCGGGCGGGCGCCGCGCGGGTGTCAGGGGTGCGACGGCCATCGCCGCAGTCCTGTGCGCCACGCTGTACGGCGCCAGCGACGAGTGGCACCAGTCGTTCGTGTCGGGCCGATCGCCGGCGCTCAACGATCTGGCAGCCGACACGCTCGGCGCGGCGGTCGCCGCCGGTCTGGGATGGGTGTGGGGTGTCGCGAGCGTCTGGCGCCGCCGTCGAAGGGTATAATCGTCCGCATGTCGTTCGAGAATCTGCTCCTCGATCGCGAAGGCCCCGTCGCCATCCTGACCATCAACCGCCCGGCGGTCCGCAACGCGCTCAACGCCCAGACCATGGACGAGCTGCGGCGGGCGTTGCTGGAACTCCGGCGAGACGACACCGTGAGGTGCGTCGTCATCACGGGCTCTGGCGACACGGCGTTCATCGCCGGCGCCGACATCAACGAGCTCGCCGTGCAGACGCCCGTGGGCGGCCGCGAGCGCGCGCTCGGCGGCCAGCACGTCATCGATCTCATCGAGCAGCTCGGGAAGCCCGTCATCGCGGCCATCAACGGTTTCGCGCTCGGCGGGGGCTGCGAGCTGGCGATGGCGTGCACGCTCAGGCTCGCGGCGGATACCGCGAAGCTCGGGCAGCCCGAGATCAACCTCGGCATCATACCCGGCTACGCCGGCACGCAGCGTCTGGCGCGCCTCGTGGGCCGCGGCCGCGCGCTCGAGATTCTGCTGACTGGCGACATGGTGACGGCCGACGAGGCGTACCGGATCGGGCTCGTCAATCGCGTCGTGCCGGCTGCCGAGCTGATGAATGAGACGAAGCAGCTCGCCTGCGTGCTGGCGTCGAAGGCGCCGATCGCCGTGCGCTACATCCTCGATGCGGTCCACCACGGCCTCGACATGGCGTTGGCCGAGGGCCAGCGGTTCGAGGCGACGCTGTTCGGGCTGGTCTCGACGACCGAGGACATGCGCGAGGGCACCCGCGCGTTTCTCGAGAAGCGCAAGGCCGAGTTCAAGGGGAAGTGA
>CAYHSN010000470.1:0-3247 GCA_964359235.1 uncultured Vicinamibacterales bacterium
TCAGTTCTCAATTCTTACTATCTCGTCAGGACCCGCAGCGCCTCTCTCAGGCCCTGCTCGAAGGTGGCATCGCGATGCGCCTTCAGCACCGCGTCGATCGCCTTCTCGGCCGCGCCGCGCGGATAGCCGAGGTTCTCGAGCGCCGACAGCACGTCGCCGCGCACCTCGGGCTCGGCGGCGGGCGCCGGCGCCGCGCCCATCTCCGCTTCGAGCGTCGGCGGCAGCCGGTGTTTCAGTTCCAGGCTGATGCGCTCGGCGGTCTTCTTCCCGACGCCGGGGATCGCCGTGAGCCGCGCGACATCCTGCCCGCGCACGGCCCGCACGAGCTCGGCGGGCTCGATGCCCGACAGCACCGCCAGCGCAAGGCGCGGACCGATGCCGCTGATCGCAATCAGGCGCTCGAAGAGCGCCAGCTCGAGCGGCGTCGCGAAGCCGAAGAGCGCGAGCGCGTCTTCGCGCACGTGCGTGTGCACGCGCAACGCGACCTGCGCGCCGGGATCGCCCAGCGTGTAGAAGGTCGACAGGGGCACCTGCACGTCGTAGCCCACGCCGCTTACGTCGACGATGATCCGGTTGGGGTGTTTCTCGAGCAGGCGGCCCTTGAGGAACGCGAACATGCGGTCTACAGCTTACCCCGACGCGGCCGGTATTGCCGCCAGCTTCTGAGGCCCGCGGCGCCGCCCTTCGCGCCCGGCGCCTCGACCGCCGCGGGCGAGCGGCTGTGCAGATGACAAATGGCGGCCGCCAGCGCGTCGGCGACATCGTGCGGCGAGGGCGGCGCATCGAGCCCGAGCAGCAGCCGCACCATGCTCTGCACCTGGCGCTTCTCCGCGCGCCCGTACCCGACCACGGCGTGCTTGATCTCCGCCGGCGTGTAGGCGGCGACGGGCACACCGGCCTCGCTCGCCGCGAGCAGCGCCACGCCGCGCGCGTGGCCCAGCAGCAGCGCCGACCGCACGTTGCGCGCGTGGAAGATGTCCTCGATCGCGACGCAGTCGGGACGGTGCTTCGTGATGAGCGCGCGCAGCCCGACGTGAATGGCGAGCAGCCTGTCCGCGAGCGGCGAGTGGGCGGGAGCGGAGATGGTGCCGCAGACGATCATCCGGTGACGGCGGCCGTCGCTCTCGACGCACCCGTAGCCGGTGCGGTGGGAGCCCGGATCGATCCCGAAGATCCTCACGCCAGAGAGGCCTCGATCTCCTTTTCCTCGATGTCGAAGTTCGACCAGACGTGGCGGGTATCGTCGTGATCCTCGAGCGCGTCCATGAGCCTGAGCATCTGCTGCGCCGCCTTGCCTTCCAGCTTCACGTAGTTCTGCGGCAGCATCGAGATCTCGGCCGACACCGGCTCGACACCCAGCGCCTTCACCGATTCCTGCACCTTCGGGAAGGCGTCGGGCGCGCTGATAATCTCCCAGCTCGACCCGTCGTCGCTCATGTCGTCGGCGCCCGCGTCGAGGACCGCGTTCATGAGCGCGTCCTCGTTCGCCTGCGTCTTCTCGACGACGATGCAGCCTTTTTTGTGGAACATCCAGGCGACGCTGTTGAGCTCGCCGAGGTTGCCGCCGTGCTTCGCGAGCAGGTGGCGAATCTCGCCGACCGTCCGGTTCTTGTTGTCGGTGAGGACGTCGATGAGGAGCGCGACCCCGCCGGGACCGTAGCCCTCGTAGATGACCTCCTCGTAGGTCACGCCCGGCTCCTCGCCCGTGCCGCGACGGATGGCCCGCTTGATGTTGTCGGCCGGCATGTTCGCGGCTTTCGCGTCTTGGACGATCGTCCGCAGGCGCGGGTTCATGTCGGGGTCACCGCCGCCTGCGCGCGCCGCGACGGTGAGTTCCTTGATGATGCGCGTGAAGATCTTGCCGCGCTTGGCGTCGGCGGCGCCCTTCTTATGCTTGATGCTGTGCCACTTGGAATGGCCGGACATGGCAGATCGCTCCGGAAAACGAGGACAGAATCGACCTCAGATTCTAGCACGAGGCCGCCGACGCGCCCAAGATGCGGGCCGCGCAACCGCCGTCAGCGCCGCGTCGTCAAAATCACCCACGTCTCGGCCCCGGCGCGCCAGGGACCGCCCTCGTAGTCGCCCATCACCGCATCGACGCGGAAGCCCGCGCGTTCGATGCGGCGAGCCACCTGCGGCACCGACAACGTCCGAAACACGAGCGAGAAGGTGTGCGCCTCGCGCCCGCGACCGCGGCGCTCGATGTACTCCTGGTCGAAGATCGTCAGGCGCCGCCGCCGATCCTGGCGCACCGACTCGACGAGCGTGAGGTGGGTTCCGCGCCGCAGGCCCGTGCCGCGCAGGCTGATGCGCTGCCGGTACTCGGACCAGCGCGGCAGGTCCGGGACCAGATCGACGCCGAACCCGCCGCCGGGTTTCACGACGCGCGCGACCTGGTCGAGCGCCGCGGCGAGATCGGCCTCGCGCACGAGCGACTGCAGGATGCCGTACGGCGCGATGACGACGTCGAAGGCGCCCGCGTGGAAGGGCAGCGTCCGGATGTCCGCGCGGACCAGGTCCGCGTGACCCGATCGGCCGCGACGCAGGCGCTGACGGGCGCGGGCGAGCATCGGCGCCGATCGATCCACGCCGACGATCGCGACGCCCGCCCGGGCGAGCGGCACGAGCACGCGTCCGGTGCCGCACCCCAGCTCCAGCGCACGGCCGCCGCGCCCGGCGGCGAACCGACGCCAGAACGGCACGTCGCGCCGCCCGAGCGTGCGCGCGTTCTCCCAATCGTAGAAGCGCGCGTACTCGTCCCAGCCGTCCGAACCGTCAAGAGACACTTGAGGATTTGAGAATTGGAGGATTGGAGGATTGGAGGATTTGAGGATTGGAGGATTTGAGGATTGGATTTTGATTTCTCGCACTTGATCAAATTCTCAAATCGGCAAGTATCGCCTCCCGCACTTCGTCGAGCCGCCGCAGACTGCGCGGGACACGGAGCCTACACATGCGGAGGCGGCTGGCCGTGTCGGCCAGGCGATCGAAGTCGCGCTGCAGCACGTCGCGCCGGCCGACGTCGAGCCGGTAGAGATGGCCGATGAGCTCGACCAACGTGTCGCGGACCGACAGCGGCTCGATGCTCAGACGCGCCGGCCCGCGCGAGCGCCGCGCGTGTTCGAGCACGTAGACCCGGGCGAGCGGCGCCGGGTCGAGCGCGAACGGCCGCGTGAGGTCATCCGGCGTCAGCCGGCCCTTCTCGCTGTAGTGCGCCGTCCGCTGCGCGGCGCGCGCGTCAGGC
>CAYHSN010000471.1:0-3244 GCA_964359235.1 uncultured Vicinamibacterales bacterium
GCTAGGTTTTCTTTCTCCTGATCGCCCTCGACACCTTGGCCAGGTCGATCATCAGCGCCTCGAACTCGCGCGCGTAGTCCATCTCGGGCAGGAGCGGCTTGCGCGTCCTGAGTACCTCGACTTGCGCCTCGAGCATCGCGTGCCGCTGCAACAGCTCGACGAGCTCGGGGTCCGCATCGGCGGGCGCGGGCTTCGCGTCCAGGTACGTCTGGCTCGCGAGCAAGCCGTCGGGCCCTGGCGCGCCGGCCTCTTTGCCGATCCCGTCTCCGTTGTCGTCGATGAGCGGCCGCTCGGTCGAGAGCTGCCCGCGCCGTTCGTAGTGCTGCCGCACATTCGCGCTCACGGACATGAACGCTTCCCACATCGAGACGCGGCCGTTCTTGTCGATGTCGCTCGCCGGATCGTCCAGCGCCTGGACGAAGTACTCGGGAAAGACGGTCGCGAACTCCTGCGCGGGCGAATCGGTGGCGGTCATGATGACGCGGCGCGGACCGCCGAGCGCCTCGAGGAACGGGAAGCTCGCGCCCGTCGTGTTGACGAGGACGAGGCGCCCCGGCACCAGCCCCAGCCGCGCGCCCCATTCGCGCGCGTCCAGATCGGGCCCGACCAGATTGAACTTGGCGTCGGCGCCGTCGAACGTGCCGTGCCCCAGGAGCACGACGAGCAGCAGATCGCCGGCGCGCATCACACGCTGGAGCCCCGCCACGGCCTGCGCGACGCCCTCGCGCGTCGCGGGCCGCTCGCCGTCGCGCGGTTTCTCGGCCAGCACGAAAAGATGATCGGCCTCGAACCCGAACGCGCGGGTGAGTTTCTCGACGAGCGCGGCGCGCCAGCGGTCGTGCTTCTCCGCAAACGCCGGCGCGCCCGCCGCGCCGGAGACCACGAGCGCGTACCGATCCTGCGCAGCCGATGGCGACGCCGCGGCGCCGAGCATCAGGAGCGCCGGCGCGAGGACCAGGCGCGTCCGCCTCACCGCATCCCCCAGCGGCGCCGGAGCGTCCATTCCGCCGCGGCGAGCGCGGCCACGAGGAGGAACGCCCAGGCGTTGTGCCAGATCTCCCGCGGCACGGGCGGCGCCGGGTCCGGCGCGTGGCGCGCCAGCTCGCGGCCGAGCGTCGCGACGGCGTGTTCCTCGACGAGCGCGCCACCGCTCTCGAACGCGATCCGGCGCAACACGTCCTCGTTCAGCCTCGGGTCGGACAGCTCATCGTCCGCCCCGCCGACGAGCAGGGCGCTCTCGGCGACGCCCAGCCGCTCACCGCCGCGCCGGCCTTCGGCCCGCACCCGATACACGCCCGCCTGATCCGCCCGGAACCGTCCGACGTACTTCCCGGGTCCCTCGTCGGCCGCCGCGGCCTGCACGTCGCGGGCGGCGCCGCCCGGTCCACTCACGCTCAGGGTCACCGTCGCGTCGCGCACGGGCGCGAACGTGCGGTCGCGCACCGTGACGGTCACGGGAACCACGTCGCCTGGACCGGCGCCCGCGGCCGTCGAGACCGCGACCGGATCCGGCGAAGCCCCGGCCAGCCACCGCGCGGTCTGTCGCCAGAACGTGTCGTAGAGGCGATCGTCGGCCGGACGCCGCATCTTCCAGCGCCACGAGGCCTCGCCGGTAAAGACCATCGACCGCCCTTCGCCGTAGCGCTGCACGGCGACGAGCGGCCGCGCGACGCTCGCGGGCCCCATCGCGTCGGCCAGCACCGTCGCCCCCGCGCGCGGCCCGCCGATCGCCGCGATCGACGCGAGCGCCGGCGCCGAGGCCCATCGCGTGCGCGTGTCGGCGGCGCCCGTGCCGAGGCGCATGATCGGATGGCGTTCACCATCGGAGGTCAGGATCACCCGGTTCCGGTCACCCGCGGGCCGGTCGGCCGCGCGCAGCGCGAGGCCGCTGCGGTCCGCCAGCTCGACGGGCAGCACGTCTTCGATGGGCGTGCGCAGCCAGGACTGGTGCTCGAACGATCGCGCGCCGAGCACGAGCAGGCCCCCGCCGCGCTCGCCCACGAAGTCGGCCGTCATGTCGAGCTGGTCGCGCGTGAAGACGTCGGCCTCGACGTTGGCAAACACGAGGGCGTCGTAGGCGAAGAGCGCGTCTCGCGTGGCGGGGTAGCCATCGACGAGGCCGGCGGCCCGCGTGCCGGCCGCCCGCACGTAAAACGTGTCGGCGCCCCGATCGTTCCGGCCCTTGCGCACGACCGCATCGACCTCGAGTCCGGGATCGGCGTCGAGCGCGCGCTTCAGAAAACCGTGCTCGAACCCGGGACTGCCCTCGACGAGGAGCAGCCGGCGGCGGCGGCCCGGCGGCTGGACGAGCGCGCTCCGCGCGTTGTTGTCCACGGTGATCTCCGAGGCGTCGGCGGCGACCTCCACCGCGTAGAGCGTTGCCGCGTCCTTCTTCGGCGAAACCTGGAACACCACCTGCACGGGCGAGTCGTCTGCGCCCGGCGTGACGGATCGCACGTGGATCGGCTGACCGTTCTCGCGCACCGTGAGCGTCATCGGTTGCCGCCCGAAGCCGTGGCTGACCACCGCGACCGACAGATCCACGACCGAGTCGGCCAGCGCCGCCTCGCCGGCGGTGACGCTCAGCACCTCCCGGTCGCGCGCGACGCGCCGCTCGCCGACGCCAATCGGAAAGACCGGCACGCCGGAGGCCGCAGCGCCGGTCCGCTCACTCCCCGTGTCTCCCCCGTCCGACACGACGATGACGCCGGCGATCGAGCGGCCGGCGTATCGCTCGCCGACCGCGGCGATCGCGCCGGCGAGATCGCTCCGGCGCGCCGTCGCCTCGAGCCCGGAGAGGCGCGCCTCTTCGACCGCTTCGCCGAAGCTCAACACCTCGACCTGGAACTCACCACCGAGCGACGGCAGCAGGCGGCGCTCGACGAGATCCTTGGCGCGCGCCAAACGGGTTTCGCCGTCCGCGTCGGCAAGGCCCATGCTCCGCGACCGATCGATGAGGATCGGCACGACGGCGTTGCGCGCGCTGTCACGGCGGTCGAACACAATCGGGCGGAGGAAAAACAGGATGACCAGCAGCAGGGTGATCGCGCGGATCGTCCGGAGGCCCCACCGCTGGCGGGGCGACAGGGGCACGACGGCGCCGGCGTAGGCGACGTATGCCGCCGCGGCGGCCGCAACGAGCAGCAGCGCAAGCAGCCACCAGGGCACCGGGTTACCGAACATCATCATTCAGAGGCGGGGTCCCCCGGACTCCGCTCTCTCGAGCTTCGTCCAGGGCCGCCAG
>CAYHSN010000472.1:0-3237 GCA_964359235.1 uncultured Vicinamibacterales bacterium
GAGGTTCGTGGTGATAATCGTGGGCCGCCGCAGATAGCGTTCTTCCATCAGCTTGAAAAAGATGTTGGTTTGCTCGGGCCGGAGATTGAGGTACCCCAGTTCGTCAATGAGTAACGCGTCGATCCGCGAGAGGCGCGCGAGCAGTTGGCGCGACGACCGATCGGCGAGCGACGCGTACATCTCATCGAAGAGATCTTGCGCGCGGATAAACAGCGCGCGATGCCCGTTTTGGATGGCCTTCAGCAGGAGCGCAGACGCGAGCCCCGTCTTGCCCACGCCGGTACCGCCGATGAAGACGATGTTCTCGGCTTTGGGCAGGAAGTCCAGGTCGGCGAGCGTCCGCATCTGGCGCGCGTTGACCCCGGGTTGTTGCTTGAAGGGAAAGCTCTCCAAGGTCCACGTCTGCGGGAGCTTGGCCTGCTTGATGCGCCAGGCGAGCGCGGTTTCCTGGCGATGATGCCACTGCGCCCGCAGGAGGCGGGCCAGGAAATCACTGGGGCTCCGCTGCGCCTGATCGGTCTCGGTGAGTTCGGCATCCAGGATCTGCGCGATGTGCCCGAGGTGCAGATTCTTTAGCAACTGGGCGAGTTCATCGGTCATCGTCGTCCTCCCGCGCGGGCGATACGACGAAATAGTCGTGCGCGATCCGTTGCAGCACCATGCGCTCCAGGCGATCGAGATCGTAGAGGCCGTGCTCGGCGGCGGCGTGGACCGCCGCGACCAGCGCCGCGCGCGGATAATCCCGGACCATGCCGAGCAACCGACGCAACACGCGCGGCACGCGGCCCGCCGCGTGGGCCTTGAGCGCCGCCACGTACGCGGCGAGCGGGGGGGCGAGTCGGAGGAGCGTGACTTCGTCCGGCAAGGGCTCGCGCGGCGGGCGCGGCGCCCCGCGCGCGGGGC
Source organism: uncultured Vicinamibacterales bacterium (assembly GCA_964359235.1). Taxonomy (GTDB): domain Bacteria; phylum Acidobacteriota; class Vicinamibacteria; order Vicinamibacterales; family JAHECP01; genus CAYHSN01. The sequence continues at coordinate 904 of CAYHSN010000472.1, forward strand.
GATGCGCCGGGTCGGTCACGCAGCCGTTGACGCTATCGAGGACTTTCGCGTGGGCGGCGACGAGCCGGGGCCCCTGGAAGATCTCGATCGTGGTCTTCGCGTCGCGGATTTCGACGCCGCGGCCAATCAGCGCGACGGGCACCGAGTAGCGGGTGCGGTCGACATGGACGTAGCCGGCCGTATCGACGATCCGGTGGTGCAGTTGGTAGACCGCCGGGATCCAGACGGGCAATGGCGTCAGCTGGGGACGCTCCACGGCAAACAGGTCGCGGCGGCTGGCGTGCAGATGGCGGGTGAAGGTCGCGTTGACGCGATCGCACCACGCCAGCGCCTGCCGATTCAGATCGGCCCAGTCCGCAAAGGTGCGCCCGGCGAGAAAATTGTGTTCGACAAAATCGAACGGACGTTCGACGCGCGCCGAGCGATTGGCGTCGCCCTTCTCGTGGGCCCGGAAGGTGAAGCCGAAGCGGTCGGCGAAGGCGGCCATCTCGGGGACCGGCACCATCTCCGCCCCCGTGCCGCGCAGCACGACGACATGCGTGTTGTCGATCATGCAGGTGCGGGCCGCGCCCCCCGCGTACTGCAGCGCGTCGGTGAGAAACACCTTGCACCAGAAGCGCGTGAAGCGCGGATAGAGCTGGATGTAGATCAACCGCGAGTAACACAGGACCAGGGACGCGGTCTGCAGCACGCGCACCTGGCTGCCGATCGTCACCCGGTGCGGCGACGTGTCGTGTTGCATCTCGACACCCGGACCGAAGGTATACGCCCCGGCGGGCGTGATCGGGTCCGTGCCGATGCCGTGGCGACGGCAGAAGCCCGTGAGCGCTTGGTACGAGAAGGACGCCCCGCCGGCCTGCAGTTCTTCGTGGACGCGCACCAGATTGCCCTCGCAGGACACGTAGAGTCGGCGGATGTCGTCGAGATACGGATCCGCTTTCTCAGCGCGCGCGAGCGGCGGCACGGTCGCGGTGCCGGCCGCGAGCACGTCGCGGACAGCGCCGCGCGAGATCTGCAGCACGCGCGCAATCGCCCGAATCCCCTGGCCCTGGCGATGGAGTTCAAGCACCGTCGTGCGTTGGCTCTGGTCGAGCATCAGGTCGCTCCTGGTCCCAGCGATGAAACAGCGCCGCACAGTCCGCGCGCGCGTCCTGCATGGCGAGATCGGCCTCGTGGCGCGCCGCCGCCGCGAGCGGCGCCGCCCCGCCCTCGCGGAGCCGGCGGTGGGCCCGGCGGGCCACGCCCGCCAAGGCCTTCAGGTCGTCGAGCCAGCGGGGCTCGGGCACGGGCTCGGGCCGGGTCGTGGCGTGCGCCCGCACCCGCAGCATCAGCAACGGATCCGTGGTCAGCAGCGCGCGCATGTCCTCGGTGCCCGCCAGCCACAGCGCATACACCTCGCCGACCTGACGCGTGGAGAGTTGCGCGCGGGCGATCGCCGCCGCGAGCGTCAGGCAGGCCTCGCGATTGGCGCGCGCCAAGGGCACGAGGTATTTCATGGCGGCGTGCGGCGCGATGCGGCCGGCCCGGACCTCCGTCTGGATCACGTCGGGCAGTTCCCGCACCAGCGCGAGGCGCCGTGACACCCAACTCGGTGTCTTGTCGAAGCGGCGCCCCAGTTCCTCCAGCGACAGAGCGAAGCGCGCCCGCAGCTCGTCGAGAATCCAGCCCTGCGTCAATGGCCCCGCCGGATCCGCCGTCCGCATGACGTGCTCGAGGATCACGGCCTCGGCCTCGTCGATCGCCCACACGGTGGCGCGCACCGTGTCGTGGGCCAGGCGTTGCAGGGCCCGGACGCGCTTGTACCCGTCGACCAAGACGAAGGGCGCGTCCGCCGAGACCACCACCACGGGCAGCAGTTGGCCGTGGTCCGCGAGCGAGGCCAGGACCTGCCGTTCTTTGCGCGGGTGCCGCGTGCGCAAGCCCGCATAGCGAAAATCGAGTTGGTGAAATTCCAGATCCATCGGCCCCTCGTTCGACGTGATCAGAGGCTCGCACATCGCCCGACTGGTCTTGCGGGGGCTCCGGGGGATGTCGTCGCATAACCCCTGTGATGGCTACGAGTTACGCCTCGCACTGGTCTTGCCAGCCGACTCGGGGAAGTCGGCCCGTATCCCCAATGTAGACAAGGATTTACCCTCGTCACTCGTCTTGCGCGGCGATCAGCAGGACTCGGCCCATGTGGCCCAAGAAATCCGTGCCCGCGACCCCGAAGGTCTCTTGCGCGATATCCCAGGGAAGAGAAGAAAGAGGAGGCGGGAGCGAGAGCGGAGCCGGCGGGCGACCCGCGTCGGCGGTCAGGCGGCGGCGCTGCAGACGGTGGGCGGTGAAGTAGTC
>CAYHSN010000473.1:0-3219 GCA_964359235.1 uncultured Vicinamibacterales bacterium
AAGGTGCCCAGGATCGTGCCCTGCGCCGTGAGGGGCGTCGTCACCGTCGGTGGCGCGGTTGCCCCGGCAGGCTGCAACCCGTGGCCCACACCTTGAAGTCCGGAGCCCGCTTTCAGCTTGGCCAGCCCGAAGTCGAGCAGCTTCGCGCCCGCCTTCGTGAGCATGATGTTAGCGGGCTTCAGATCCCGATGGATCACGCCTTGGCGGTGCGCCTTGTCGAGAGCGTCGGCGATCTCCACGCCGTAGCGGAGGACTTGGTCGAGCGGCAGGGCACCCTTTTCCAGACGCCGGGCCAGCGTCTCGCCCTCGAGATGCTCCATCACCAGATAGCTGACGCTGTCGGGCCTGGGGGTCGGGGATTCGGGGCTCGTGGGCCGCGCCTCTCCCACATCGTAAAGGACACAGATGTGCGGATGATTCAGTTGTGAGATCGCTTTCGCCTCGCGCTCGAAGCGCGAGCGGAACTCGGGATCCAGTGCGATGTGGGCGGGCAGCACCTTGAGGGCGACCGTGCGGTCGAGGCGCGTGTCGCGCGCGCGATAGACTTCGCCCATGCCGCCGGCGCCCAAGGCGGCGACAATCTCATACGGGCCGAGCCGACTGCCGGGTGCGAGGGTCATGCGCGATCGGGCCGACTCTGGCCCGCAACCAGGTAGACCGTCCGGGTCAAGGACGGCGCGACGACGAATCCGACGATGGCCGACGAGAACCGTGGCGCGAATCAGCCCGGTGAGCCGAGCTGCTGCCGTTCGTGATTCCTGGGGGTGACCAGCGTGAGCGCCCATTGTCCAGGAGGACGCTGGCGCTGTCAACGGTAGAGGCTCAAGACGTGAGGCGTGAGTCCTGAGGCAGGTTCTCGGGCGTTCGCGCGCTTCGTGGCGCATCCCGCAGACTCGATCGCATCCACGACGTCCATCCCGCTCACCACCTTCACGAACGCCGTGTAGACGCCGTCGAGGCCGGGCGGTGTGCCGGTGACGATGAAGAACGACGTAGAGGCGCTCGCCGGATCGTCGCCGCGCGCCATCGACACGACGCCTTTCACGTGCTTCGTGTCGTTGAACTCCGGCGGCAGATTGCGCACGTACTGCTGCTGGCGCTCGGTCAGCGGCTCGGCGCGCGAGGGCAGGTGCCCGGTCTGGATGACGAAGCCCGGCGCCACGCGGTGGAACGCCACGCCGTCGTAGACACCGAGCGCGGCGAGGCGCAGGAAGTTTCGCGCGTGGTTCGGCGCCTTGCCCGGGAAGAACTCGATGCCGATTGAAGAACGTCTGCGGGGGCGCTGGCGCCTGCGCGGCCAACGCGAGCGCGGCAAGAACGATGGCGGCCTGCAAAGGCGGGTCCTCCGCGCCGAATTATAGCTGTCTACCGCTGCTTTTTCGCCGGCGCGGAGGAGGCAAGGCGGGAGTAGAAGGCCTGGAGCGTTTCGGGGTCAGCGTCGTTGAACTGCATGCCGGCACGGTACCGCGGCGTCTGTCCCTTCGGCAGCTCGAAGGACGCCCACGCGACGCCGGCGGTCGCGCGGAAGACGCCACTGTCATCAGTGATCTGCACGCGCACCTTCTGATTCGGCTTCAGTGTCTTCGCCGACACGATCTGCGCGCCCATCGTCGACAGATCGACGAGCGAGGCGGGCCGGCCATCGACCTGCACCTGCACACCCGCGGGCATGGGCACCCGCACCGCGCGGCGCACCGGACCCACGATCGGCTGGGCGAGCGCGACGACCGAAGCCGGCGAGTTGAGCAGCGGCGAATGCGTGGAAGCCAGCGTGGCCGCGTGCTCGGCCGGCAGCATGCGAATCTCGACCGGAGGCAGATCCGGATCGTGGCGCAGCCGGTGCACGAACGCCTGTCCGCGCGAGGTCCCCGCGAACCGCTGCTCGATCACGACGACCCGCGGCCGGCGGCGAACGATCAGGTCGATCGCGCGTTGTGGGTCCGCCTCGTCGATCGCCATCACCTCGCCCGCGGCGATGTGGCGCTCGCTCCACGCCATGAGGATCTCCTCAGAGGCGAGGAACAGAGTGTGCAGCGTCCCGACCTGGTCCACGGTCATAGCCATACCAGCCGGCCGACGAGGGCCACTGCAAAGACCTGGCCGACAGGCACCCGGGGTACGAGTGCGCACAACTTCCTTGTTTTTCCTAACTTAGGGAAACCTGGAGGCTGGATCGGGATCGCCGCGGCTGACAATTTTCGTCAGTCCGCGGCGTTCCTACATGGCAAATCGTGTCAGGCGTCCTCGCGGATCTTTCGCGGACGGGGACGGCGCGCCGTGGCTCTCTTCGGGGTCGCCGCCGGCCGAGGTTCGCCGGGCGCGGCCCTGCGGCGCCGCCGCTTCGTGGCGGGCGCTTCCTCGGTGTGCTCCGCGGCCTCTTCCGTCTCGATTGGCCGCGACATCTCGATCGGTTCCTCGGCCGCGCGATCCGCAGCGGCGATCTCCGCGTCGATGGCGGGCGGAGGCGCAGGCGTGTGTGCCCCGATCGGCGCGGCCTCGCCCGGCGGCTGGAACGTCGAGCCAGGGAAGACACGCAGGACGCCTTGGCGTCCGCGCTCGAGGCGGAACAGCCCGTCTTTCTGGCACGCGCGCACGAGCTCGTTGAGTCCGGTGAACCCGTACCCTCGCTCGTCGAACGAGGGATCGATCGCGCGCAGGAACTGTTTCACGTGTCGGAGGTACATCGGCCAGCGCGGCGCGATCGTCGCCGCGTGGAACAGACGCCGCACTTCGCGGATGCCGTCAGCAGGCCGCCCGCGATCGCCGGCCGGCGGCGGCGTCGCTTCCTCGGCCGCAGCGCTCGCGTCGGCGTCGATCTCCTGTGCCGGAGGCGCGCTCGCCCGCGCGCTCATCGCGCGCTCGGGTGCGCGCCCAGTGACGCGCTCGGGTGCGCGCTCGTCGTCGACGAGATCGACCAGCAGGTTGTGGCCCGATCGCCGGATCCCGATGACGCCCGCCGCCTGGAGCTTCTCGGCGAAGTCGAGGAACGTACTCGCGCCGTAGCTGCGCTCGGAGAAGGTCGAATCGAGCTGCAGCAGCGTGCTCTTGAGCAGGCCGAGCTGCGGCGACACTTCGCGCTCGGAGAGCAGCTTGAGCGCGCGGCGCACGAGCGGCACGACCTGCGCGATCGGCGCCTGGCTCGCCTGCCGCCCGCGCGTCTCGGTGCGGCGCGGCTGGCCCACGAGGTTCTCGTACGCGATGAACTCGTGGCAGTTCTTC
>CAYHSN010000474.1:0-3207 GCA_964359235.1 uncultured Vicinamibacterales bacterium
CGTTCGGGGCCGAGCCGCCGCTCGTGATGACGTAGTGGATGCGCGTGTCCTCGGTCACGTGCTCGCGCATCAGGTTCACCATGTGATTCATTGCCTCGACGCCGTCGAGCGCCGAGCGCCCGCGCTCGGGCGCGCCTGCGGCGTGCGCCGACACGCCATGGAAGCGGAACTTGGCCGACTTATTGGCGAGCGAGCTACCCGGGCTCGCGTCGTTGCGATCGCCGGCGTGCCAGTGCAGCACGACGTCGACGTCCTTGAAGAGGCCCTCGCGCACCATGTAGACCTTGCCCGCGCCGCCCTCCTCGGCAGGCGTCCCGTAGAGGCGGATGGTGCCCTTCGTGCCGGTGCGCGCGAGCCAGTCCTTCACCGCGATCGCCGCGGCCGTCGATCCCGTGCCGAACAGGTGATGACCGCACGCATGACCGGCGTCCTTGCTCGCGACCGGCTTCCGTTCGGCGACGGCATCCTGCGTGATGCCGGGCAGCGCGTCTAACTCGGCGAGAATCCCGATGACCGGACTCCCACTCCCGTAGCTTGCGACGAACCCGGTCGGCATCCCCGCCACGCCGGCTTCGACCTTGAAGCCGGCGGCTGCGAGCTCTTTCTGAAGGAGCGCCGAGCTCTTCACTTCCTGATAACCGACCTCCGCGAGGTCCCAGATCTCCTTCGCGACGGCGGCGTACTGCAACTGGTTCCGGTCGATGGAGGCGAGGATCTGCTCTCTCTCGGCTTGGGGCGTGGGGCGTGGGGCTTGAGGCGCACGGCCTGTGCTTTGCGAGCCGGCCGGCGTCGCCGCGACAAGCCACGTTAGTGCCACCACGGCGGACGGCAGCCACCTGATCATGAGATCCTCCAAGGAGGCCCCGAAGCATAGCACACGCACGCCCGCCACCCGTCTCTCGCGACCGCTGGCCAGGTTACAGGCTGCTGGTTACTCGTTCCCCGTTCCTCGTTCCTCGTTCCTGTAAGATATCCGCCATGTCTGACCCAAGCCTCCAGGACCGCTACGGCCCTGACTCCATCTGTTTCGGCTGCGGGCCGGCCAACGCGCACGGTCTGCGCATCAAGAGCCGGCCCGCGCCGGACGACCCCGAAGAGACCATCTGCGACTGGGCGCCCGAGAAACACCACGAGGCGTTCGAGGGATTCCTGAGCGGCGGGATCATCGGCACGCTGCTCGACTGCCACTGCAACTGGACCGCGGCGTGCCACCTGATGAAGAAGATGGGACGATCGCACCCGCCGTTCACGGTGACGGCGGACTACACGATCAAGATGCGCAAGCCAACGCCCACGGGCGGCCCGGTGCACCTGCGCGCGCGCGTCGTCGAGTCAGGCGAGGATCGCGCGGTCGTGGAGGGGACACTCGAGGCCGGCGGCTCAGTCACGGCGACGTGTCGCGGCACGTTTGTCGCGGTCAGGCCTGGACACCCGGCGTACGAGCGGTGGAGAATCAAGGAACTGAAGTCTGAAGACTGAAGACTGAAGACCGAAAGCTGAGCATTGAGGAATTGGAAGGCATTCACTCGTAGCGCGCGACTTCAGTCGCACCCGACTCGTACGTAGCGCGCGACTTCAGTCGCGCCAGCGGGCCGGACCGAAGTCCGGCGCTGCGGCGAACACGCGAACAAAGGAACGACTCGCAATGCGGACGAAGCTGCACGTCATCCTGGCGCTCGCCTTGATCGCGGGACTCTCGTCATCACGCGCGCAGACTCCGCAGGTGTTTGGCGATGTCCGGGTCGCTGAGGCGTTCGACGCGTTCCGCGCCTTCTACCGCCAGGCCGTCGAGCAGAGGGGCGTGGTCGGCAGCTCCGTGCGGATCGTGCACGACGGCCGGGTCGTGTTCAGCGGCACGATCGGCGCCGCGAAGCTGGACGAGAAGCGGGAGGTAGACGAGGACACGATCTTCCACTGGGCGTCGATCACGAAGACGTTCACGGGCATCGCGATCGTGCAGCTTCGCGATCGCGGCCGCCTCGGTCTGGACGATCCGATCGTGAAGTACCTGCCCGAGCTGCGCGAGGTGCACAATCCGTTCGGACCGATGGATGCGATCACGATCCGGCAGCTCCTGAGTCACAGCGCCGGTTTCCGATCGGGGACCTGGCCGTGGGGCGGCGACCAGCCCTGGCAGCCGCACGAGCCGCTGCACTGGGAACAGCTCGTCGCGATGTTCCCGTACACCGAGATCCTGTTTCCGCCTGGCTCGAAATACAGCTACTCCAATCCGGGCATCGTGTTTCTCGGCCGGGTCATCGAGCTGTTGACGACGGATGATTGGGAAGTCTACGTGGACAAGAACATCCTGAAGCCGCTCGAGATGTCCCGAGCGTACTTCGACACCACGCCGTACTTCCTGCTGAAGCATCGGTCGGCGAGCTACTGGCTGCGGAACGGGAAGATCGAACCGGCGCGGTTCGATCACAACACGGGCATCACGGTGTCGAACGGCGGGCTGAACGCGCCGCTCGGCGACATGGTGAAGTACCTGAACTTCCTGATGGGCGCGCCGCGTGACGCGGCGCAGCAGGCGCGGTACGACGAGGTGTTGAAGCGGGCGTCGCTCGAGGAGATGTGGAGGCCCGTCGTGCCGGTTCCCGCGGAAGGTACGCAGTCAGCGGGTTCGATGGGCCTGACGTATTTCCTCGAACAGCACGGCGGGATGCGCTTCATCGCGCACAGCGGCGGCCAGAACGCGTTCATCTCGCACTTCTATCTGCAGCCCGACTCGCGGACGGCCTACATCGTCGCGTTCAACACGATCGGCGATCCGCCGGTGGCCGGTGGCGCCGGCGACACGCGCGGGCTCGATCGGGAGATTCGCGATTATCTGGTGAAGCACGTGTTTTCGCGGTACGCGCGTTGATTGGCGTGGGCCGGCTGCCCTCGGCTGGGCTCGGGCCAGGGAAGCCGGCCCCTACAGATGGGAATCCCATCATGCTCATAGCCCGTTCTGCCGCCGTCTGCGGCGCGATCTGCGTCGGTGTCGCGCTCGCCACATCTGCTGCCGCGCAGGCGCCGGACTGGACGCGCACGGCGGACGAAGCGGTCAAGACGCTGCAGCAGTACGTGCGCATCGACACGTCCAACCCGTCCGGGAACACCGCGAGGACCGCCGATCTGCTGGCGGGCATTCTCGAGCGCGAGGGGATTCCCGTGACGCGGTACGAGTCGGCGCCGGGCAAGGTCATCATCACGGCGCGG
>CAYHSN010000475.1:0-3200 GCA_964359235.1 uncultured Vicinamibacterales bacterium
GTCTGGTGCGCCATCACCGGCGACATCGGCGGCACGTAGAAGAGCATCGGCAGCGTGCGGTACTCGATGTGCGGCGGCAGCGCGATCTTCCAGACCTTGACGAACTGGTAGACGGGCGATTTCTGCGCCGACTCGATGACCGAGTCGTGGACGCCGTTTCGGCGCGCGGCCGCGATCACGGCCGGGTCGTTCGGGTCGAGGACGAGCGATCGATGCGCGTCGACCAGCTCCTCCTCGCGCGCGGCCGCCACGTCGCCGATTCGCGACGCGTCGTAGAGCAGCACGCCGAGGTAGCGGATGCGGCCGACGCACGAGTGGAAGCACGCCGGCGCCTGACCGGTCTCGAGGCGCGGGTAGCAGAGGATGCACTTCTCGGACTTGCCCGTGGACCAGTTGTAGAAGGTCTTCTTGTACGGGCACGCCGGCACGCACGCGCGCCAGCCGCGGCACCGGTTCTGGTCGAGGAGCACGATGCCGTCCTCGCCGCGCTTGTAGAGCGCGCCCGACGGGCACGCCGCCACGCACGCCGGGTTGAGGCAGTGGTTGCAAATGCGCGGAAAATAGAAGAAGACCAGCCGCTCGACGGCGAAGAGCTGCTGCCGCTCGTCTGGCGTCAGGCCCTCGAGGTTCGGATCGTTCTCGCCGTAGACAGGCGATCCGCTCAGATCGTCATCCCAGTTGGGCCCCGACTCGATGTCCATGAACTTGCCCGTCACCATCGAGATCGGGCGCGCCGTAGGCTGGTCCGGTCCTTCCGGCGCGTTGAACAGGTTCTGATAGTCGTACGTCCACGGCTCGTAGTAGTCGTCCATCGTGGGCAGGTGCGGATGGTGGAAGATGTTGGCCACGATCCGCGCCTTGCCGGTCGACTTGAGCTGCGGCGTGCCGCCGTTGACCTCCCAGCCGCCCTGGTACTCGTTCTGGTCTTCCCAGCGCGTCGGGTAGCCCGTGCCGGGCTTGGTCTCGACGTTGTTCCACCACATGTACTCGGCGCCCTTGCGGTCGGTCCAGATGTTCTTGCACGCCAGGCTGCAGGTGTGGCACCCGATGCACTTGTCCAGGTGGAACACCATCGCGATCTGGGAACGGACATCCATCAGGATCTCCTTATTCACCATTCAGCGCGCGAACCAGTACGAACGGTAAGCCACGAAGACACGAAGGCACGAAGGCCTGAACGTAGACAAGAGGCCAGGCCGCCGGTGCGGGGACGCCAAAGAGGTCTTTCGTGTCTTCGTGCCTTCGTGGCCATGGTTGGGTTCGCAGCGTGACACCATCTCTCGCTACCATCGAAGCTCCGGCAGCTTCCGCACCAGCACGTGCGTGTCTCTGTTGCACCCGATCGGGCCCCAGTAGTTGAAGTGGAACGTGAACTGGCCGTAGCCGCCGGCCATCAGGTTCGGCTTGAGCCGCGTGCGCGTCAGGCTGTTGTGCCCGCCCGCGCGCCGGTGGCCGCGCAGCGGCGACTTCGGCACCGAGTAGGTGCGCTCGGGCGAGTGGTACTGAATGGACACGCCGCGCGGAATGCGCGCGCTCACTACCGCCCGCGTCACCACGACGCCGTGGTCGTTGTGCACCTCGACCCAGTCGTTGTCGTTGATGCCGATCTCGGCGGCGTCCTTGTCGTTCATCCAGAACGGCTCGATGCCGCGCGACAAGGTCGTCATCCGCTGGTTGTCGCCGAAGGTCGAGTGGATGTGCCACTTGCCGTGCGGCGTCAGGTAGTTGAGCATCTTGGTCGGCCCGACTTCCTTCGACACGCGCAGGTCGGCGTACTCCGACGGCTTCGGCTTCGGCTTGTAGCACGGCAGGTGCTCGCCGTACTGCAGGTACATCGGGTGGTCGAGATAGAAGTGCTGGCGCCCGGTCAGCGTGCGCCAGGGCACCAGCGCCTCGACGTTGTAGGTGAAGGGCGAGTACGCGCGCCCGTCGGTCAGGAGGCCCGACCACATCGGGCTGTTCACGAATCGCATCGGCCGCGCCTGCAGGCCCTTGTAGTCGATCTGCACCGAGCGCGTCTTCTCGGCGAAGTGCGTGAGCCGCAGGCCGACCTTCTCCTCCATGTTGCGGTACGACCGGTACGCCAGCTCGCCGTTGGTGACGCTGGCGAACACCAGAATCACGTTGCAGGCGTGCTCGTCTTCGCCGATCGAGAGATAGCGCTTCCCGCCCCAGTCGACCGTCGGCAGGGTCGACAGCGCCTCGTCGTAGACGTCCTGAATGGCGTAGCTGGTGCCGTGCGCGCCCAGCCCGTTCTCGCGAGCCAGCGGCCCGAACGAGCAGAACTGGTTGAAGACGTGCCGGTAGTCGCGCGTCACCACGCGCAGCGCCGGCATCGTCTTCCCGGGAATGGCCTCGCACTCGCCCTTGCGCCAGTCGGCGAGCGTCGGCTGCGCGATCTCGGCCGCCGTGTCGTGCGCGAGCGGCGTCGCCATCAGGTCCTTCACCGGCTCGGGGAAGTGCTTGACGGCCAGCTCCGAGAACTTGCGCGCGAGCGCCTTGAAGATCTGCCAGTCGGACTTCGACTCCCAGCACGGCGGCACCGCCGCCGAGAGCGGATGGATGAAGCTGTGCATGTCGGTCGAGTTGAGGTCCGCCTTTTCGTACCAGGTCGCCGCCGGCAAGACGATGTCCGAGTAGAGCGCGGAGGTGTCCATCCGGAAGTTCAGATCGACGACGAGATCCATCTTGCCGGTCGGGACCTTGTCGTGCCACGTGACGTCCTGGACCGAGTCCTTCGCCAGCTCCTCGGCGATGAGGTTCGAGTGCGTGCCGAGGTAGTGCTTCAGGAAGTACTCGTGGCCCTTCGAGCTCGACATGAGCGCGTTGCCGCGCCAGATGAACCAGACGCGCGGCCAGTTCTGCGGCGCGTCCGGATCGTCCACGGCGAACTTCATCGCGCCGGACGTGAGCTGCTTGACGGTGTGCGCCACGACTTCGTCGTTCGTGGTCGCGCCGGCCGCCTCGGCCTGCCGCACGGCTTCGATCGGGCTGCGGTCGAACTGCGGGTAGAAGGGCAGCCAGCCGCTCCGCACCGCGCGGGCCTGGATGTCCATCGTGTGGCCCTTGGCGAGCGTGTCGTCAGGCTGGCGGATCGGGACGGTGTGGTAGTCGGTGAAATCCTTCTCGTAGCGCCACTGGTCGGTGTTTACGTAGTGCCAGCTGGGCGCGTTCTGCTGCCGCGCGGCCGGGTACCAGTC
>CAYHSN010000476.1:0-3200 GCA_964359235.1 uncultured Vicinamibacterales bacterium
AATGACGCGCGATCGCACAACCGCAGTCGCATTCGCGGCGATCATGGCGATCCTGATGACCGCTTCGGTCGGCCTGCAGATCGTCCGCGGCCGTTTGCCGGTCGATCGCCGCGAGACCGCGCACGTTCTGTACGTGCGCTCGGACACCGCGATGACACGCCTGACGCTCGCGTTTCAGGTGCTCGCGGCCGACGTCTACTGGATCCGCACCATCCAGCACTACGGCAGCGAGCGTCTGACGGCGGGGGGCGCCGCGACGTACGAGCTGCTGTATCCGCTGCTCGACATCACCACGACGCTCGACCCGCGCTTCACCATCGCGTACCGGTTCGGCGCCATCTTCCTGGCCGAGCCGCCTCCGGGCGGACCAGGCCGCGCGGATCTCGCGATTGCGCTGCTGGCGAAAGGCCTCCGCGCCGAGCCACGCAAGTGGCAGTACGTGCTCGACATCGGCTTCCTCCACTACTGGCAGCTCGGCGATTCGGCGGTGGCCGCCCAGTGGTTCCTGCGGGCCTCGGCGATCCCCGGCGCGCCGAACTGGTTGCAGCCGCTGGCCGCAACCATGCTGGCGCAGGGCGGCGATCGCCGTTCGTCGCGTTTCCTGTGGCAGCAGATCCGAGACTCGGCCGACCAGGACTGGCTGCGCGCGCTCGCCGAGCGCCGACTGGTGCAGCTCCAGGCCCTCGACCAGATCGACCAGCTCGAGGCGCTCGTGCGGCGGTTCGACGCGCTGGCGCCGCCGGCGCCGCTCACGTGGGAGCGTCTGACGCAGGCAGGCGCGCTGCCCGGCGTGCCGCTCGACCCGGCCGGCACACCGTACGAGCTGAACCCGTGGTGGGGGCTGGTCCGGGTGTCGGAGCGCTCCCCGTTGTTTCCGATGCCCCTCGAACCGCCGGCCGTTCAGCCTCGAGCCCCGTGATCGTGTTGACGCTCACCCCCGCGTTGCTCGGCGCGTTCGGGCTGATCGTTGGCAGCTTCCTCAACGTCTGCATCCATCGGTTGCCGCGGAACGCATCGCTGGTCTGGCCGGGATCGCATTGCCCGTCGTGCGGCAAACCCATCCGCTGGTTCGACAATGTCCCGGTTCTGAGCTATGCGCTGCTGGCGGGCCGATGCCGCCAGTGCCGAACGCGCATTCCCTTGAAGTATCCGCTTGTCGAGCTGGCGACGTTGGGGCTGTTCCTCGCGCACTACTGGGCGCTCGGGTGGCAGCCGCTCCTGGCCGTGCGCCTGCTGTTCTCGGCGGCGCTCGTCGTCTTGTTCGTGATCGACCTCGAGCATCAGATCCTGCCCAACCGCATCACGTTGCCGGGTGTCGCCGCGGGATTGCTCGCAAGTGTCTTCTTCGAGCCAGGCTGGCGCGATTCGCTGTTGGGCATACTGCTCGGCGGAGGATTGCTTCTGGCCATCGCGGAGGCGTACTTCCGCGTCCGGCGCGAAGAAGGCCTCGGCATGGGCGATGTGAAGATGCTCGCGATGGTCGGCGCGTTTCTCGGTTGGCCGCAGGTGCTCGTGACGCTCGTGCTCTCGTCGGTCGCCGGCTCCCTGGTCGGCATTGCACTCGTCGTGGCCGGCCGGGGGACGATGAAGTACGCGCTGCCGTACGGGACGTTCCTGGCACTTGGCGCGGCGGCCTCGAGCCTGATGGGTGACACGATCGTCGCGTGGTATGTGTCGCTTTACTGACGAGGAGAAGGAACGAGGAACGAGGAACGAGGAACGAGTATTGCCGATTGTCGGCCGCCGATCGATGGCCGACTGGAAGCTGGTAGCCTGTAGCCTGCAGTAGCCTGTAGCCTGCAGCCTGTAGCCTGCAATGTCCCAGTCCGCATACCTTCTGCTCGGGTTGACGGCGATCGTCGGAGCGCTCGCGGCCGTGGTCGTCTTCGCGCTGCTGCGTTTCTCAGAGGCCGCGCGACGGGCGCAGCGCGGCATGCACGACGCGGGCTCCGAAACTGCATTCATGGCGGCAGCGGTCCAAGAGGCCGTCAACCGGCTCCGCGAGCAGGAACGCGCCATGAAGGCGCGGGCCGAGGCGTCGGAGCGCCTGAGCGGCGAGATCATCGCGAGCATGACGTCGGGTGTGCTGGTGGTGGGGCAGGGAGGCGAGGTCCGGACGCTCAATCCGGCCGGCCGCCGCATGCTCGGCCTGCCGGATGTCGAACAGCAGGGGCCGTTTCGCGAAGTGCTCACCGGCGCGGTTCCGCTCGCCGGCGCGGTCGACGAGTGCCTCGACACCCGCCAGCCGATCGTGAGGCGCACGTTGCAGATGACACCGGCGCGCCCGGGAGGCGCCTCACATCTCGGCGTGACGGTCTCACCCGTGGTGGACGAGCAGGGCGCGCCGCACGGGGCCATCTGCCTGTTCACCGACCTCACCACCGTCGTCGAGCTCGAGGAGCAGTTGCGGCTGAAAGACAGCCTCGCGCGGCTCGGCGAGCTGACGGCGGGAATCGCTCACGAGTTTCGCAACGGCCTCGCCACGATTCATGGCTACGCCCGGTTGCTCGATCTCGACAGGCTGCCCGACGCCTATCGGCCGTACGTCGAGGGTATTCGGCAGGAAACCGAAGCGCTTCGTCAGGTCGTGACCAACTTCCTCAACTTCGCGCGGCCGGCGCAGTTGACACTGGTGCCCGTCGACATGGCCGTGCTCATCGACCGCGCGGCCGAGGAAATCCGGCCAGAGGCGCGGCAGCGTGGCGGTGATGTGCAGACGAGCGGTGAGTTTGCGACCGTCGAAGGCGACGAGGTGTTGCTGCGGCAGGCGTTCAGCAACCTGTGCCGCAACGCGCTCGAGGCATGCGTCGAGGCTCAGATCGCCCCGATCATCGTCATTCAGGGACAGGTGGATCGCGGTCAGGGTCAGTCGCGCATCTCGGTCACCGACAACGGACCCGGACTCGATCCGGCCGACGCCGAGCGGCTCTTCCGGCCGTTCTTCACAACTCGCGCCGGTGGGACGGGACTGGGTCTCGCGCTCGTCCAGAAGATCATCGTGACCCACAACGGCCGGGTCACGGCCGGGCGGGCCCCCGGGGGCGGGGCCAGCCTCCACGTGGTGCTTCCGCTTCCATAACCGTTACCAAAGGTAACGGAACGAAACAATTCCCTTCAATCTCCTCTCACGATCCTGGCGGCTACCAAGGTGATAATTCATTGAAGACTCGGTAGTTAACTGGTGTTTGCGAGCTCACTGA
>CAYHSN010000477.1:0-1272 GCA_964359235.1 uncultured Vicinamibacterales bacterium
GAGGTCTGGCGGATCGACCGCGCCGGGTCGCTCGACCGGCTGCGGAAGCTGTCTGAACCGCTGCCCGAGCCGCGGTCTGGTGAAGCGCGCGTCCGCGTGAAGGCCGTCGGCCTGAACTTTGCCGATATCTTCGCGTGCCTGGGGATGTACTCCGCGACGCCGAAGGGGTCGTTCGTTCCCGGGCTCGAGTTTGCGGGGGTCGTCGAGGCGCTCGGGCCTTCCACATCGACCACGCTCGAGGCGGGCGACGGCGTGATCGGTCTCACGCGTTTTGGCGCGTACGCCACCGCGCTCAATGCCCACGTGCGGGCGCTCCGGCCGGTTCCGGAAGGGTGGAGCTTCGCGGAAGCCGCCGCCTATCCGGTTCAGGGCCTGACCGCGTGGTATGGCCTCGTCGAGCTTGGCGCGCTCGCGCGTCATGATGTCGTCCTTGTGCACTCCGCGGCTGGCGGCGTCGGCCTGAACGCGCTGCAGATCCTGAAGGCGTACGACGCGCGCGTCGTCGCCACGGTCGGCCGCGAAGGGAAGCGCGAGTTCCTGGTCGGGCGCTGCGGCCTCTCGCCGGACCAGGTGATCGTCCGCGACCGGCGCACGTTCGGCGCGCAACTCGATCGCGCGCTCACGAGTCTGAACGCGAAAGGTTTCGACGTCGTGTTCGACGCGGTCGCGGGGCCGTTCCTGCTTCCCGCCTACGACCGCCTGCGGCCTGAAGGGCGTCTCGTGGTCTACGGCGCCGCGGACTTCATGCCGCCCGGCGCGCGCCCGAATCGGCTGCGACTGGGCCTCCGTTATCTCCGCCGCCCGCGCATCGATCCCCTGCGGATGATGTCGGAGAACCGCAGCGTGATGGCGTTCAATCTGATCTGGCTGTGGGAGCAGGCGGACCGCCTGCCGAAGGCGTACGACGCGCTCGACGCGGTCATCCGCACGCCGCCGTTCGTCGGGCGTGGCTTCTCCTTCGACGAGGCGCCCGCGGCGATGCGGTATCTGCAGAGCGGAGAGAGTACGGGGAAGGTCGTGCTGGAGGTGTGAGGCACAATCCGGTCAGGCGGATTTCCCTCGATCCTCTTCGATTATTTCGATCCACAGTCGCAGCGTCAGATCTTCGCGGTCCGGTCGTCCGAGGTAAGGGCGGAGCTCGTCCTCATAACGCCGCTTGAGCACTTCGAGGTCGAACGGAACGACTCGTGCCAGGTGCCTGATGTCTTCGACGTCCTGATCGAGGTTCCGTTCCAGTTTGGTCAGGGCGAGATCGTACGGATCGAGTGCGAA
>CAYHSN010000477.1:1372-3187 GCA_964359235.1 uncultured Vicinamibacterales bacterium
GAGACCACGAACCCGCCGACGCAATGCAGATCGACAGGTTCGCGCAGCCGCTGATCCACCTCGCGGAGAAACGCGTTCCAGGGCGGTGGCACCGGCTCATTGCGCATACGACAGGTGTTCAGCAGTCAGGTTCGTGAGCAGGTTCCAGTGGGCGGCGTCCTGTGGACGCCGCTCGCGCAACCAGCGCTTTTCAGCGTCGGTCATCGATTCGCGACAGAACGTGTCTTCGCGAACCAGGCGCGCTCGCTCCAGAGCCTCTTCCCATTCGGCCAGCACGGTCGAGACGTCCTGCTGCTCCAACCGCTCGGCGGTCCTGCGGGCAAGCCTGAGCGTGAACCCGAGGCGGTTTTGAAGGTCGTGCACCTTGGCTCGCTCCGACAACCACGGCCAGTCGAGGTCCGGATATCGAAACGCTACCCAGGGCAGTGCCGCAGCCAACCGGGGCTCCAGATCGTTTTCGCGCAAAGCGGTCAGCAGCAGTTCCGCCGGATTCACCGAACGGCTGTTCCGGCGCAGATAGGCGTAGCCCGGATAGCCCAGGGCGGCCAACTGCCGCGCGAGCTTTGCGGCCGTCAGCGGCCGCGGCGCATCGTCTGCGACAGGGAGCGCCGTGGGAGGAAGCGCGAGCAGACGCCGGAGTTTGGCGGCAAGTGGGCTAGGGACCGGACGCCCCTCGTTCTCCAGCAGCGACACGTAGCCCTGCGAACCCCCCAGGCGCCGCGCGACGTCCTGCTGGGTCCACCCTTTGGCGAGTCGTGCCTGGCGGAGTTCCTGGCCCTTCATGGCGTTCCTCGTTCCGATCGCGATCTCGAGTCTATTACAAGTCTTGTAATACTGCAACTCGCATGGTGCTGCACATCTGATCGGTCAGCAGGTGCCCGCCTCTGCCTCGGTCAGCGAACGGACAGACGGTTTCACATCCGGATTGAGTGCTGTCCTCAATCAGCACTCGCGGGGCTCCACCCCCGCTCGCGCGCTCTGCTACAATTCGGCCGGGTTTTCGCCATCATTCCTGCCGACGGCGCGAGGTGCCCGCGTGGCCAAGTCGAGCGGACGAACGAGCAAGAGCAGGCCGGGGAAGGCCGGTAAGGTCGCGGAGCGGTACACCCACCCCGACCAGACGAGTCCCATGCGACCCGAGGTGGGCACGCAGGCGCAGTTTCGAAAGAAGAAGGCGCCCGTCACGTACCGCTACGACTCGTCGCTCTCCCCGGCGCTCGACTGGGACGGCGAGAACGGTGCGCGCGAGCTGGGCGAGTGGCTGCTCGCGCTCATCGAGAAGGCCAGCACCCTGCCCTCTCCGCACGCCTTCGACGCCCCCCAGGAATTCCGCACCGCCGATGGCCGCGTCGTCGTGACCGTTCGGTCGCTGCCTGACGCGGTCGATCAACTCAAGCGCCTCGGCCGGCCGTTCCTCAACTGGGCCGGCAAGGCCGAGCGGCTGTCGTTCGACGTCCCGACGCTGCCGCTCTTCGTCCACGAGCGCCTGTCCACCAAAGCCATCGTCCAGACGCTGGTCGGCCACTTGAGAGACAAGCAAGCCGACATGTGGGATCTCTTCGGAGACCCGCACCATTCGATCACCGACCAGGTGCTGCGCGCGTACGAGTACCAGGACAAGTGGGTGAATCGGCTCATCCTGGGCGACTCGCTCGTCGTCATGAATTCACTGCTGCAGTACGAGGGGCTGGGCGGACAGGTGCAGATGATCTACATCGACCCGCCCTACGGCGTGAAGTTCGGGAGCAACTTCCAGCCGTTCGTCCGCAAGCGCGACGTCACGCACAACGACGACGAGGACCTGACGCGCGAGCC
>CAYHSN010000478.1:0-1937 GCA_964359235.1 uncultured Vicinamibacterales bacterium
TGGTCGTTGAGCGGCTCGCCGGTGTTCGGGTTCACGTCGAACCGCGGGAAGTTGCTGCTCGAGATGTCCAGGCGGACGCGGTGGCCTTTTTTGAACACGAGCGATGTCGGATACATCTCGATCGTGAACTCGTACACCTGTCCCGGCGTCATCAGCTCCGCCTTCCCCGGCCCCTTGCGATACCGCGCGCGGACGATGCTGTCGCCGACGTTGAGATCGATGCCGGCTGGATAGTCGGCGTTGGGCGGGTACACGTCGATGAGCTTCGCGGTGAAGTCGGTATCAGGTGCGCTCGATGACGCCCACAGCTTCACGATGAGACGACCCGTGACCTCGACGTCGCGATCGAGCGGCGGGGTCTGGAACACGAGCACGTCGTTTCTGGTCGAGAGCGGCTTCCCGTCCTGGCACAGCCAGAAGTCAGGCCGGCACCTCTGGTCCGCGGCGCCGCGGAACATCAGCGCGCCTTCCGACGAGACGTTGCCGCCGATGGTCGGCACGGGACTTCGAGGATCGAACGTGTAGCGCGTCGGCTCCGCCGCGCCCGCCGGCTTCTGCGGCGCGAGCGCACCACCCTGGTGGAGGTAGTACGGCGTGGCCTGCGTCCGCGCGAGCGGCCACTCCTGCTCGTCGCGCCACGCGCCGCCCACGAAGACGCGGCCTTCCGGCGTCTTGTGCCCGTCGCCGCCGCCCATCACAAAGATGCGCACGGGCGCCTCGCGCTCGATGCCGTTGTCGACCCCTTTCAGCCAGCGGTCGAACCAGCGCGCGCGCAGCTCGTTGAAGGCGATGGCGGCGTCGGGACCGAATTCGGCTTCGCCGGCGTTCGATCGCGTCTGCCCGCCGTGCGTCCACGGTCCGATGACGAGCTTCTGCAGGCTCTTCTTCGCGTTCCGCAGTTCCACGTAATTGAGATTGGCGACCTGCGTGCCCCACGAGTCGTACCAGCCGGTGAAGTGCAGCACCGGGATGTCCTTGTACTCCCCGAGGTGATCGACGACGCTCGAGCCGTGGTCCTTCCAGAACTCGTCGTCATCGCCGTGACGCATCGCTTCGACGAGCCAGGCCTCGTAGTCGGGCGCGAACTTGAGCGGCGTCAGGCCGGGCCTGAGCGGCAGCGACCGCGCGTACTCGCGCACCAGGCCGCCCATCTCGATGAGCGCCGGCGCGGCCGCGGCGTCAGACGCGGCCCGGCGCGCGGCGGCTTCCGCGTTGCGCCCGCCGACGGCGTTGCCGAGCGTGAGCACCCAGTTGAACCAGCGCAGCTCGAACGCGCCGTTGTGGCGGATGCCGTAGCGCCCGAAGTTCGACATGGCGTCGACGGGAATCATGGCCTTCAGGTAGGGCGCGTTCGAGATCGCGAGCGCGTGCTGCGTGCCGCCGGAATACGACGTCCCCACCGTCCCGATCCCGCCATCCGACCACGGCTGCTCTCCGATCCACTTCGCCGTGTCGAACCCGTCGTGCACATCGTCCCGCATCGGCCGCCATCGGCCTTCCGATGCGTAGCGCCCGCGCACGTCCTGCGCGACGGCGACGTAGCCGCGCGACACGAAGTTCTGCGCCCAGCCCTGCGACCCGTCCTTGTTATACGGCGTGCGCTCGAGGATGACGGGGAACTTGCTCTCGACGGCCACGCCGTTCTTCGCTGGCCGGTAGACGTCGGTCGCGAGGCGCACGCCGTCGCGCATCGCCACCATCACGTTCTTGAGGACGAGGACGTCGTCGCGGCCGGCAGGCTGGGCGCGACCAGCGTCGCGCGCGACCAGGGTCGTGAGCCCGGCAACCAGCGCGACGGCGAACAGACGGCGGCGTGCGGCAGTCATGGCGTGGCTCCTTGATGGAGGCGATTGTACCCGTTTGACGGCCGGGTGGATGCGGACCGAGAATGTCGGCTGACGGCCCACCGGGAGGTGGCTCATGACGCGGCGATTCAC
>CAYHSN010000478.1:2037-3179 GCA_964359235.1 uncultured Vicinamibacterales bacterium
TCGAGCTGCGGCGCCTGCCACGCCGCCAACAAGGTCGCGCCGACGATGCCCGCACTGGCCCCGCCGGCCGAATCCACCGGCATCGTGAGCCACATGCGCGCGCACCAGCGCGCGGTCGACCTGATGTACCGGGGCCTGGTCGCGCCGTCCGACGAGCTGTGGACGCAGGGCGCCGAGGCCATGAAGGCCGCACCGCTCGCGGATAAGGATCTGCCGAAGGTCTCGAATGAGGTCGCGAGGTTCGAGGCGCGCGTGCACGAGCTCGCCGACCGGGCCATCAAGGCGCCGGACCACGGCGCCAAAGTCGCGATCTACGGAGAGATCATCGGCGGCTGCGCCAACTGCCACGGTTTGTACGGCAAGGTGTGGGGCCCGGGCCTGCCGAAGACCGAATGAAGGGCGCAGGATCTGCCGCAGCGCGCTCGGCCATCGATCGCGGAATCCGCAACGCGAGGGCCACGGGCTACCTGTTGCTCGTGCGATTCGCACCGGCATAGACCTTGCTCAGGACGATGCTAGAATGGCGGCCATGCAGGGAGTCCGCGGTCGCGTCAGCCACGCTGATCTCGAGCGGATGCCCGACGATGGGCGCCGCTATGAGCTGTACGACGGCGAACTGTCCGTGGTCCCTGCCCCACTGCCGCGCCATCAACGTGCGCTCCTCAATCTCGAGGACATCCTGCGTACCTACGTCAAGGCGCACGGCGGCGAGGTGCTGGTCTCCCCCCTCGACATCGTGCTCTCCGACTACAACGTGGTCCAGCCCGATCTCGTGTTCTTCGGCGCCGCGCGCCAGCATATGGTGAAGGCCGACGAAGCGATCCGCGTGCCGCCCGACATGGCCATCGAGATTCTGTCGCCGAGCACGACCGCGACGGACCGCGGCCGCAAGATGCGTCTGCTCGCACGGTTCGGCCTGCCGGAGTACTGGCTCGTGGACCCGGTCGCGGGGAGTATCGAAAGCTACGCGCTCATCGGTTCAGGGTTCGAACTCCGCCAGGCCGTGTCCGGCCGCGGCGTCGCTCGTTCGGTGACGTTTCCAGATCTGGAAGTGCCGCTGACAGAGGTCTTTCCAGCCTGATTCCTGCGTCCTCCCGAGTCCCGAGCCCCAAGTCCCCCTGTCCTGAGCCTGTCGAAGGACC
>CAYHSN010000479.1:0-3161 GCA_964359235.1 uncultured Vicinamibacterales bacterium
TGTCGAGCGCCCGATGGCCCCATCGACAACATCAGATATCCCAGACTCTCTCTGTGTCGAAGGTGAACACCTGCGCGCCCTCGGCGAACACTTTGATCTCGTGCGTCGGGCTCAGGACGACGCACACATCGGTGGTGCCCTGGGTGGCGCGCACGTGAGCGCGGTAGGTCTGCGCGCAGGGCGAGGCGGGCGCGGCGGCCCCGCGCGAGGCCGCCCACCGCTCGATCTCGACGATATCCAGGACGTGGCCGGCGCGATTGACGAGAAAGACGGTGCGCACGCCGTCGCACAGGCGGGAGAAGCTCTTGATGGCCGTCAGGGATTCGACGTACAGCGGACCGCGCGCGGCGTCCGCATGCCGGCCGCCCGTCGGATCCTCGTCGGCGTCGACCAGCAGCACGCCCGACGAGATGGGACGGTTCTCACTGAAGCAGACCGTCGTAGAGCGCGCCCGCGGCGAAGGTTGGAGGAAGGGACACGGATTCCATCATAATGCAGGTGTATGCGTCGCGAGACGCTCCTCGACTTCTTCGACGACCTCGCGCGGCTCGACGGCGACTTCCTCGTCTACGACGACGGCTACCGCAGCCGCACGTGGACGTACGCGGAGGTCGGCCGCGGCGCGCGCGCGTTCGCCGCGCGCGTGCGGCGAGCGAACATCCGGAAGGGCGAAAAGGTCATCGTCTGGAGCGAGAACCGACCCGAGTGGGTCGTGGCGCTCTGGGGCTGCCTCATCGAGGGCGTCATCCTCGTGCCGGTGGACTACCGCTCGTCGCCGGCCTTCCTCCGCCGCGTCCGGCACATCGTCTCCGCGCGCGCGGTGCTCGTCGGCCACGACGTCGAGCTGCCGGCGGAGGACGATCCGACGCCGGTGTGGCCGCTGGCGGAGGTGTGTGAACCCGGCGGCGAGGCCGCGGACGCCGGTGGGTCCGCCGCGTCGGTCGCCCGTGACGATGTCGCGGAGATCATCTTCACGTCGGGCGCGACAGCCGAGCCGAAGGGCGTCATCATCACCCACCGCAACATCCTGGCAAACATCGTCCCGATCGAGCGGGAGATGGCGAAGTACCGGAAGTACGCGCGGCCGTTCATGCCGATCCGCTTCCTGAACCTGCTGCCGCTCAGCCACATGTTCGGCCAGGCGATGGCGACCTTCGTGCCGCCGATGCTGAACGGGGTGGTGGTCTTCGAGCGCGGGTACAACCCGCAAGAGATCGTGCGCCAGATCAGGACGCGGCGCATCTCGGTGCTGGTGTGCGTGCCGAAGCTGCTCGACGTGCTGCGGGATCACGTCGTGCGCCTCGCGCCGGACACCGTCGAGCCGTTGACCGCGCGCCTGCACTGGACGCGCCGCTGGTGGCGGTACCGCCGCGTGCACAACCTCTTCGGCTGGAAGTTCTGGAGCGCGGTCGTCGGCGCCGCGCCGCTGGAGCTGGAACTCGAGGAGTTCTGGTCGCGCCTCGGGTTCCTCGTGGTGCAGGGCTACGGCCTCACCGAGACGGCGCCGATCGTCACGCTCAACCACCCGCTGAAGGCGTCGAAGGGCACGGTCGGGAAGCCCATCGCCGGCGTGGAGGTGCGCGTCGCGGCGGACGGCGAGGTCCTCGTGCGCGGCGACAACGTGACGGCCGGCTACTACAACGCCCCGTCGGAAACCGCGGAGGCGTTTCGCGACGGCTGGTTCCACACCGGCGACATCGGACAGCTCGACGCGGAGGGACGCCTCCTCATCCGCGGCCGCAAGAAGGAGATGATCGCCACGCCGCAGGGCCTCAACGTCTTTCCCGAAGACGTCGAGCGCGTGCTGAACGAGCAACCGGGTGTCGTCGAGTCGGCCGTGGCCGGCGTGAAGGTCGACGGCGAGGAGCGCGTGCACGCGGCGCTCGTCGTCGGGCCCGGCGCCGACGTCAACGAGATCGTCCGCCGCGCCAACAGCCGTCTGGAGGATCACCAGAAGGTCCGCGCAGCGGCGGTGTGGCTCGGCGAGAAGCTGCCCCGCACCGAGGGCACGGGCAAGCTGCGGCGCCGCGACGTGCAGCGCTGGCTCGCGAGCGGTGAGCGCACGGCGGCGCCTGCGGCGACCCGCGCGCCCCAGCCGGGACGCAGTCTCGAGTCGTTGCTGGCGCGCTTCGCGAGCGGCCGCGCGACGAGCGACGAGACGACGATCGATGAACTCGGTCTGAGCTCGCTCGAGCGCGTCGAGCTGATGATGGCGCTCGAGGAGAACTTTCAGACCACGATCGACGAGAGCGCGTACGCGGCGGCGAAGACGGTGCGGGATCTTCGCGCGCTCGTCGAGATGCCGGTTGCGGTCCCAGGCGTCGCGCCTCGGGGGCAGCCCGAGCCGGCCGAGGCGATCGACTTTCCGTTATGGAACCGGTCGTGGGCCGCGCGCGCGCTGCGGCGCGTGAGCCTGCCGACGTGGCTGCTCCCGCTCACGCGCATCTTCGCGTGGATCCGCGTCGACGGCCGCGAGCACCTCGATGGCCTGCGGGAACCCGTCGTCTTCGCCGCGAACCATCAGAGCCACATGGACACGCCCGCGATCCTCGCGGCGCTGCCCGCGCGATGGCGCTATCGTCTCGCGCCGGCGATGGCGAAGGAGTTCTTCAAGGCGCACTTCCACCCGGCGCAGCACACGCGCCGCGCGTGGGTCACCAACTCGCTCAACTACGGGTTGGCCGCGCTCTTCTTCAACGCGTTCCCGTTGCCGCAGCGCGAGGCGGGCACCCGGCAAACGCTGCGCTACATCGGCGACCTGTTGAACGAGGGGTACTCGATCCTCATCTTTCCGGAAGGCAAGCGGAACCGGACGGGCAACATCGGACGGTTCCAGGCGGGCGTCGGCATGATCGGCGCGCGCCTCGGCGTGCAGGTCGTGCCCGTGCGGCTGGACGGCTTCGACTGGGTGCTCGCGCCGGATTGGAAGATGGCGCGACCGGGCCGCGTCCGGATCGCCTTCGGCCCGCCGCTCCGGCTCGAGGGCGACGACTACGCGGAGTTGGCGAGCCGGGTCGAGGAGGCGGTGCGGGCGTTGTGAAGTGACCACGGACGTTCGGGTGGATCCTTGCCGTTCACGTGGATCCTTGCCGTTCGGGCGGATACGTGCCGTTCAGGTGACGCCTGCCGTTCAGCAGACGTCGCGCTCCGAACGGCGGGCG
>CAYHSN010000480.1:0-3151 GCA_964359235.1 uncultured Vicinamibacterales bacterium
CGGGCCCGGCCTTGACGACATAGACGTCCCCATCTTCGCTGGAGAAGTAGATCTTCCCGTCGCCCGCCACCGGCGAGGCCGTGAAGCCGCTGGTGCCGCCGCCCAGGCGTTCCTGGTACGAGCGTTTCCCGGAACGGGCGTCATAGCAGCTGACCACGCCGTTGTTCTTGGCGTTGTAGAGATAGTCCCCGTAGACCACCGGCGTGATCATGTAGGCGCCGTCACGGGCGTAGCTCCACGCGACGAACTGGTTCGACGTCTCACCCGGCTTGAGCGAGATGTCGCCGGTGGCATTCAGGCGAATCGCGTAGAGGGGGGCCATCGGGCCGTGGGCGCTCGTGAGGAAGGCCATGCCGTGCGCCACGACCGGCGTCGGCACCGGGATGTCGCCGCCACCCTGGAGCCGCCAGATCTCCTTGCCCGTCTCGACATCGTAGGCACCCGCATGCTTGTGGCCGTTCACGATGATCTGGGCGCGCCCGGCGCCGACGTGCACGGTCGGCGTGCCCCAGGTCGGGACGTCCTGCCGGCCGGTGCGCCAGATCTCGCGGCCGTCCTTGATGTTCAGCGCCGCGATGAACGACCCGTTGAGCACGTCGCACTGCACCAGCACGCGGTCCTGGTAGATGACCGGGGAGCTGCCGAACTCCCATTGCGCGTCCGGAACCACGTAGTAGGCCGAGTTGAGCACGCCCAGGTCTTGCTTCCACAGGAGCTTTCCGTCGAGGTCGAAACAGTAGAGCCCTTCCGACCCGAAGAACGCCACGAGGTAGCGCCCGTCGGTCGCGAGCGTGGAGTTCGCGTGGGTCGCTTTCGGATGACGCTTGATCTTCGGCACTCCCGAGTGGACCGTCTTCTCCCAGAGGACCTTGCCGGACGTCACGTCGAGGGCGTAGATCAACCATCGGTGCGTGGTCGTGTCGTTCACCGATCCGATGTCGCCATACAGGCCAACCTTGAGCTCGGGTTTCTCGGCGCCGCTGATGGCGGTCGAGACGAAGAGCCGATTGCCCCAGATGACCGGGCTCGAATGGCCGAGGCCGGGAATGGGCGTCTTCCAGCGGATGTTCCGGGAGGCCGGCACGCTCCACTCGGCCGGCAACGCATCGCCCTCCGCCACGCCGGCGGCGTTCGTGCCCCGGAACGAGGGCCAGTTGGCCTCGGTGGACGCCGTCCGGCCCGGTGTCAACGCCATGAGGGCGAACACCAGTGAGAGGACCACTGTCGCGCAAGGTCGGATCCCGGTGTTCATGCTGGCTCTCCCCTGTTCCCCGGGTGGCGGGTCCCTCGACTGGCCGGATTTTACACGAAAGCCCGCGCATGGGCCGGCTGCCCGGCGATTACGTGAGTGCGGGAAAACGCAACCGTGCGAGAAACGCCTGAAAGCGGGGCTCGCCATGCAGGTCGTCGAGGAACGGGTAGATGTTGAGCAAGGGCACGAGCGTGTCCCGTTCCTCAAGCGCCACGTCGAAGTACTCGAGCGCCTGGTCGATGTTGCCCAGCTTCCAGCACAGCAGGGCGATGCAGGCCGGTGAGACGTAAGCCTGTTGTCGTTTGTCGAGCATCGTCTGTAGCATCTGCTCGGCCGCGTCCCTGCGGCCCTGCTCGACGAACACCAGCCCCAACATCCCTTCCGCCCACCCCGCGAACATCGTCAGCTCGAGGGATCGCTCGAAGGCCGCGCGCGCCTTGTCCCACAGACGCTTCCCAAAGTAGGCCGTCCCCACGTGGAAGTGCGCCAAGCCGCACTGAGGATCCAGTTCGATCGCTTTGCGGAACTCGGCGATCGCCTCGTCGAACCGCCGGGCTTCGGCGAGGATGCCGACACAGAAGGCGCCGAACATCGGCATCAGCGGATCGAGATCCATCGCGCGCCTGATCCCGGCGACGGCCTCATCGAACCGGCCCATGAACGCGCAGAACCAGGCGTAGGTCGCGTGCCCCAGCGCGTTGCCAGGGTTGAGGGCCAGCGCTCTGCGAAAGCTCCGATCCGCGGCGTCCCAGTCCCGGTCGTAGTACATCGCCCACGTTCCGGCAAGCACGTAAGCTTCCGAGATCTCGCTGTCGATCGCGACGGCGCGCTCGAGGAACTCCCTGGCCTTCAGCCATGTGTCCCGGGGCGGGGAGAGCGCAAAAATCGCGAGCGAGGCGTAGGTTCCCGCGATGCCTATATAGGCCGGCGCGAAGCGCGGGTCCCGCTCGACCGCCTGCTGGTAGCACGCGATCGCCCGCTCAAGGTTCTCGGCACTCGGCCGCGCGTAGAAGTAGTGACCCCTCAGATAGAGCGCGTAGGCCTCCGGATCGTTCGTGTGCCGCTTCTCGATCGCGGCTTTCTCACGGGTCAGGAGTCTGACGCGGAGGTTCTCGACGACGGCCGCCGCGACTTCATCCTGAATCTCGAAGATGTCCTCCAGCGACCGATCGAACTTCTCCGACCAGAGGTGGTACCCCTCTTCCACATCGATGAGCTGCGCGGTGATTCGCAGCCGGTTGCCCGACTTGCGGATGCTGCCTTCGAGCACCGTGCGGACGTTCAGGCGCCGCCCGATCTCCCGCACGTCGAGGGTCTGGCCCTTGAACGCAAACGCGGAGGTTCGCGCCACCACGCGCAGATCCTTGATGTGCGCCAGGCCGTTGATCAGCTCCTCGGCGATACCGTCGCCGAAATATTCCTGATCCTTCCCAGCGCTCATGTCCACGAACGGCAGGACCGCGATCGAGGGGGTCGCAGCAGCGTCGCGCCGCTCCTGCGCTGAAGTCAGATCGGCCAGCAGGTCGTCCATGCGCGCGTAGCGCCGTGCGGGGTCTTTCTGCAGGCATGTGTGAACGACGCGCGCCAGATGTGCGGGCACGCGCTCCCGCGCTGTCGTGACGGACGGCGGCTCGTCGTGCACGACGGCGTGCAGCACGGCCAGGCCGTGATCGCCGCGGAACGGCGATCGGCCGGCGAGCATCTCGTAGATCACGCAGCCCAGCGACCAGATGTCGCTGCGCTGGTCGACCGCCTTGCCGCGCGCCTGCTCCGGCGATGGGAACGAGCTCCTGCGCAGGCTCGCGTTGAGCATCCGCGAGCCGCTCGGCCGCTTCGAGATCGCTCATCTGAAGATGACGCTGGTTCCCGAGGAGGCGGGCGGTGACATCGGCGTGCTCA
>CAYHSN010000481.1:0-3143 GCA_964359235.1 uncultured Vicinamibacterales bacterium
CATGGACGCCACAATCAAAGACTTCGAGTCGGCCATCGCCGAGCTCGAAACGATCGTCAAGACACTCGAGGACGGCGACCTGCCGCTCGAACAATCCCTGGAACTCTACGAGCGCGGCGTGCAGCTCTCGCGCTTCTGCCACGCCCGTCTCGAAGAGGCCGAGCGGCGCATCGAAATCCTGAACGAGCGCGACGAGCTGCGCGACGCCACGGCGTCGCTCGGCGCCGCCGCCTCGGACGATCGCGAGCCCGACAACGAGCCGTGACGCCCGCCGATCTCAAGGACTACCTGGCCGCGCACCGCGCGCGCGTCGAGGCTGCGCTCGATCGCTTTCTGCCTGCGCCGCCGGCGTGCCCCGCGGTCGTCGGTGACGCGATGCGCTACAGCCTCTTCGCCGGAGGCAAGCGGCTGCGTCCCATCCTTGCGCTCGCCTCGGCCGAAGCTGTCGCCGCGCGGCTCGGCGGCAGCGAAGACGAGTCGATTGCGCTGGCGCTGCCGTGCGCCTGCGCGCTCGAGATGATCCACACCTACTCGCTCGTCCACGACGACCTGCCGGCGATGGACGATGACACGCTGCGGCGAGGACGGCCGACGGCGCACGTCGTGCACGGCGAGGGCATCGCGATTCTCTCGGGCGACGGCCTGCTGACCGAAGCGTTCGTCCTGATGGCGCGTGAGCCCGCGACGGCGGCGTCACTCGCGTCCGGGGAACTCGCGGCGCGCAAGCTGCGCGCGCTGCAGGCGGTCGCCACCGCGGCGGGCGCCATCGGCATGGTGGGCGGGCAGGCGCTCGATCTCGCCGCAGTCGGCCGGGCGGGCGACGCGACCGTTCAGCTCGACGCCGCGGCGCTCCGCGTCATTCATGAAAAGAAGACGGGCGCGCTCATCCGCGCCGCCGCGACCGCCGGCGCAATCATGGCCGGCGCGCCGGTCGATCTCGTCGCCGCGATCGACACCTACGCGACCGAGCTGGGCCTCGCCTTCCAGATCGTCGACGACATCCTGGACGTCGAAGGCGCCTCGGCCGAGCTGGGGAAAACCGCCGGCAAAGATGCGGCCGCCGGCAAACTCACCTACCCCGCGTTGTACGGACTCGAGGAATCGCGGCGTCTGGCGGCCGCGTGCGTCGACCGCGCGCTCGCGGCTCTCGCGCAGGCCCGCCTCGCCGGCCGCCTGCCGGACATCGCCCGCTGGGTCACCGGCCGCACCAACTGACACGGCATGGCTCGCGTCCGCCTCGACACGCTCGTGGTCTCGCGCGGCCTCGCGGCGTCTCGCGAGCGAGCGCGCGCGCTGATCCTCGCGGGGGTCGTCCGCGTCGATGGCATCCCGATCACGAAGGCGGGCCAGCTCGTGGCCGACGCGGCGGCCGTTGCGGTCGATGCGCCGGATCATCCGTACGTCGGCCGCGGCGGCGTCAAGCTCGCGCACGCGCTGGAGGCGTTCGCCATCCCGGTGCGGGATCGCCTCGCGCTCGATATCGGCGCGTCGACCGGCGGCTTCACCGACGTGCTGCTGCAGGCCGGGGCCTCGCGCGTCGTGGCGCTCGACGTCGGGCACGGGCAGATCGACTGGAAACTCCGGAACGACCCGCGGGTCGTCGTGCTCGAACGAATCAACGCGCGTGCGCTGACCCCCGATCGGCTTCCACCCGCGTCGCGCCGCTTCGACATCATCACGATCGACGTCTCGTTCATCTCGCTGAGGTTGATCCTGCCGGTGGTGCCCCCACTCCTCAATCCAGGCGGCGATGTCATCGCCCTCATCAAGCCCCAGTTCGAGGCCGGCCGGCGCGAGGTCGGCAGGGGCGGGCTCGTGCGCGACGAGCGGGTGCACGCCCGCGTGATCGAGGAAGTGACCGAGGCGGCCGATCGGGTAGGATTAGCACGGGTGGGCGACACGGCCTCCCCCATCGCAGGCTCGGAGGGCAACCGCGAGTACTTCCTGCATCTCCGGAGTGCGGCGCCGCGGCCGTGACGTTCGCTTCTGGGGGCGCCATGTCTCACGACCATCCTCTCGCCCGTCCCATTCGGCATGTGGGTCTGGTCGCGCGCAGCGGCCTCAGGGCCGCCGCGCCCGTCCTCGCCGACATGACGGCGTGGCTCGAGACGCGCGACGTGCAGGTGGTGCTCGAAGCCGACACCGCCGCGCTCGCGGGCCTGACCGGCCGCAGCACCGCGACCAAGGAAGACCTGCCGGGAAGGGTTGGCCTCGTCGTGGTGCTCGGCGGCGACGGCACGCTGCTCGCCATGGCCGATCGGATCGCCGAGGCCGGCGCCGACGTGCCGATTCTCGGCGTCAACTTCGGCAGCCTCGGGTTCCTCACCGAGGTCACGCTCCCGGAGCTGTACCAGTCGCTCGAATCAGTGCTCGACGGCACGGCCCAGGTTGACGTGCGCCTGATGCTCCGCGGGCGCATCCGTCGCGGCGACCGCGACCTCGCGGACCGGCTCGTCCTCAACGACATCGTCATCACGCGCGGTCCGCACTCGCGCATCGTCGAGCTCGCGGTGTCGGTCGGGTCGGAGTTCGTCACGCGCGTGCGCGGCGACGGCCTCATCATCGCGAGCCCGACCGGATCGACGGCCTACAGCCTCGCCTGCGGCGGGCCGATCCTGCACCCGGCGGTCAACGCCCTTCTCCTCACCCCCATCGCGCCGCACATGCTGACGAACCGGCCGGTCGTGATCCCGGCCACGGCCGAAGTACGCATCGAGCCGCTGATCGAGTTTCCCGATCAGGAGGTCGTCGTGGTCTTCGACGGCCAGGCCGGCCCGGCCCTCGTGGCCGGCGACACGGCGAGCGTCGTGACGGCGCCGGGGCCGGTCCGGATCGTGCGCGCCTCGACGCGCACCTATTTCGAAGTGCTCAGGCAGAAGCTGAAGTGGGGCGAGAGGTAATCGGACAATCCTGCATTGCAGATTGCGTGATTGCAGATTGCAGGATTGATTGGAGATTGCCGATTGGAGGATTGAAGAATTGATTGCAGTCTATTCTTCAATCCCTCGATCATCAATCAACAATCAATCCCCAAATCTCCAATCCTGAAATCTTCAATGCACGCATTGTCTACTATCCCTGTCTCCGTCGCTTCTCCCTGAAGTACTGAACCTGAAATCGCCTCACGTTCGCGCTGTGCTCCT
>CAYHSN010000482.1:0-3143 GCA_964359235.1 uncultured Vicinamibacterales bacterium
AGCAGATGACCACGAAGTTGTCGGCCCGATCGCGCATCACCTCGAGCTCGAACTCCTTCCACCCGATGACCGACTGCTCGACGAGGATCTCGTGCACGGGGCTCTGGTCGAGCCCGCGCTGGGCGATGTCGCGCAGCTCCTCGACGTTGTAGGCGATGCCGCCGCCCACCCCGCCCAACGTGAACGACGGCCGGATGATGATCGGGTCGGCGACGTCGGCGGCCAGCCGCAGCGCCTCGGTCAGCGAGCGCGCGGCGCCGCTCGCCGGCACCTCGATGTCGATCGAGCGCATCGCGTCGCGGAACTTCAGGCGATCCTCGGCGACCTGGATGGCCTCGACCGACGCGCCGATGAGCTCCACGCCGTAGCGCGCCAAGGTCCCCGCTTCGGCCAGCGCGACCGCGAGGTTGAGCGCCGTCTGGCCGCCGACGGTCGGCAGCAGCGCATCGGGTCGCTCGCGCGCGATGACCTTCGCCACGATCTCGGGGGTGAGCGGTTCGACGTAGGTGCGGTCCGCAACCTCGGGGTCGGTCATGATGGTCGCCGGATTGCTGTTGACCAGCACGACCTCGAGGCCCTCGGCGCGCAACGCCTTGCACGCCTGGGTGCCCGAGTAGTCGAATTCGCAGGCCTGCCCGATCACGATCGGGCCGGAGCCGATGACGAGGACGCGTTTCAGGTCGGTGCGCTTGGGCATCGATGACGAAGGAACGAGGAACGGATAACGAGTAACGAGTAACGAGTAGGACGGCCCTTCAGGGCCAGCGCCCTCCGAGTCCCGAGCGCCGAGTCCCGAGACCCGTTACCTTCTCATGCACGTCCTTCCATCTCGTCCAGGAACAACCTGAACAGATAGTCCGCGTCGTGCGGGCCGGGCGACGCCTCCGGGTGATACTGCACGCAGAAGACCGGCTTGGTCGCATGCCGCAGCCCTTCGACCGTGCCGTCGTACAGATTCAGGTGCGTGACCCGCACATCGGACGGGAGCGCGGCGGGATCGACCGCGAAACCGTGATTCTGCGAAGTGATCTCCACGCGGCCCGTGTCGAGCTGCTTCACCGGATGATTCGCGCCACGGTGGCCGAATTTCAGCTTGTAGGTGCGGCCACCCATCGCGAGCGCGAGGATCTGGTGTCCGAGGCAGATGCCGAAGATCGGCAGGTCGTCCGCGACGAGCGCCCGCGCGTTCGCGATCGCATACGGCACCGCCGCCGGATCGCCGGGGCCGTTGCTCAGGAAGATGCCGTCGGGATTCGTGGCCAGCAGCTCGCTCGCCGGCGCCGTCGCCGGAAACACGCGCACGTCGCACCCGTAGGCGGAGAGCCGCCGGAGGATGTTCCACTTCATGCCGAAGTCATACGCCGCCACGCGAAACCGGCGCGCCGGGCGGCGCGCCGGCGGCACCAGGAACTCCTCGGTCGTCTGATCGCCGGTCCACTCGAACGGCCTGGCGCAGGTCACGTCGCGGACGAGATCGGAGCCTTCCATGAGCGGCGCCTGGCGCGCGCGCTCGACGAGCTCCGGCGGCTCGGCCGGCCCGGTGGCGATCGCGCCGCGCATCACCCCTGCGGACCGCAGCAGGCGCGTGAGCTGGCGCGTGTCGATGTCGGCGATCGCCACGATGTTGTGGCGGACGAGATAGTTGTGGAGCGTGTCCTCGGCCCGCCAGTTGCTCGCGATCGGCGAGGCGTCGCGCATGATGAATCCGGCCACCTGCGGCGCGCGCGACTCGACATCGTCCGACGCCACACCGTAGTTGCCGATCTCGGGGCAGGTCATCGTGACGATCTGCCCGGCGTAGGAGGGATCCGTCAGGATCTCCTGATAGCCGGTCATGCTCGTGTTGAACACGACCTCGCCGCGGGTTTCACCCTCCGCGCCCGCGGCCTCGCCGCGGAACCACATGCCGTTCTCGAGCGCCAGGGTCGCGATCATCGATTCCGCATCCGTTCGAGCGAGCCGGCCACACGGGTCTCGCGTCCGCCGGTGACCGTCATTTCCGTCGTCCACGGCCGGCACCCGTCGAGCTCCAGGCGCACCGCGTGTAAGCCCGCCTTGATGCCGGTGAGCTTGAGCGGCGTCTTCCCCACCACGCGCCCGTCGAGCACGACGCGCGCGCCGGCGGGCCGGCTGTCGGCCACGAGCGTTCCAGTCGTGGCGGCGGGCACCGCGGGCGTTCGGGCCGGCGCGGGTTTGGTCGCGCGTGGCGGCGGAGCGGGGGCAGGCTCGACCGCCGCTTCGCTCCAGGCCTTCTGGGACGGCGACGGTGGAGTCGACGCCGGTGCGGGCCCCCTCGACCCCCTCGGCCCCCTCGACAGGCTCGGGGCGGGCGAGCTCGGGGCGGGCGAGCTCGGGACCGCAGCGGCTGCCGGCGGCGCCGGCGCCGACTGCGCAGAGTCGGCCGGCGATGGCTTCTGCTCGCGCGAACCGAGCGCGTAGCCGGCCAGGAACCCGGCGAGGAGCCCAACCATGGCGACGATGGCGAAGGGCAGGATCGCGGGCCGGCTGCGTTCGGCGACCGCTGGCATGTAGGCCGACCGGGCGGAGACCGCGACCGGTTCGGCCGGCGCGTAGTCTCGCGCAGATGGCGCCAGCCGATCGTCCACGGGCGCTCGGTCCAGCGCGTCGTCTTCTTCGATCGCGTCCTTCGACTCTTCGACCAGCTCCTCGGGTTCCTCGATCGCCTCTTCAGGTTCCTCCTCGACGTCCCATGATTCATCCGGAACGAGGCGATCGGCCGCGACGACTCCTGTCGCCGGCGCCTGCTCCGCGATGTCGAAGAGCGACGGCGCGCTGGCTCCCTGGGGTTCCCGCGCTTCTGCCTGGTCGGCTGCCTCGTGCTCTTCCTCGTGTCGCTTGCGCCGGCGGGACGCGGAGGCACGGCGCGGGCTGTGTTTCTGCGACACGATCGTGGTCTCTGCCGGCTCGGCGGCGCGCGCGGGCTCCGGTTCGGGCGCCGGCGGTTCCTCCCCTTCGACTTCCCGCTCGCGCTCCACCTCGAATGTCCGATCCTCGTCCACGAGCCGAATGTCGAAGTCGCCGAGCTCGGGCGAGGGCGCCACTTCGCGATCGAGTTCCAGCTCCAGCTCGCGGACCCCCTCGACCCCCTCGACCCCCTCGACCCCCTCGACAGGCTCGGGGCG
>CAYHSN010000483.1:0-3140 GCA_964359235.1 uncultured Vicinamibacterales bacterium
CGTTGTCCTTCAAGCTGTGCGAGGCCTGGCAGTGGACCCAACCGAACGGCACACCGTGCGACGCCGTGTGTCGCGGCCTGCTCTTGTCGCTCCACCGCGCCGGCCACATCGTGCTGCCTCCCGCGCAATGGGCCACCGAGAAACCGTGGCGACCGCGCACGAGCGCGCCCTCGGTCTTGATCGACACGAGTCCGCTCGCGGCCACCCTGCGCGCGCTCGGTCCGGTGGTCTTCCATCAGGTTCGGCGGACGCCGGACGAGCGGCTCTTCAACGGCTTGCTCGCGCAGTATCACTACCTGGGCTATCAACAGCCGGTCGGCGAGCACCTCAAGTATCTCGTCGTCGCCGCCGGGCGGCCGATCGCCTGCCTCGCGTGGTCCTCGGCACCGCGGCACCTCGCGCCGCGCGACCGCTTCATCGGCTGGTCGGCGGAGGCGCGGCGTCGCAACATCCGGTTCATTGCCTACAACACGCGGTACTTGGTGCTGCCCTGGGTCGCTGTCCGTTTCTTGGCCTCACATCTGCTCAGTCGCATGGCGACGATCCTGCCGAACGACTGGACCCGGATCTACGGGCACCCGATCTACTTCCTCGAGACGTTCGTCGACCCCGCGCGATTCCGCGGCACCTGTTATCGCGCGGCCAACTGGGTCGTGCTCGGGCGCACGACGGGGCGGGGCCACAACGCGCCGAGCCACCGCCCGACGCGGCCCGTCAAAGAGGTCCTCGGCTATCCCCTGACGCCGCGGTTTCGGGAGCGGCTCGGCGATGGCTAATCGCCAGCCGCCAGTCGACCGGATCGACGTCACGCCGGCCCACCTGCACACGCTGCTCGCCCGGGTGCGGCCGGCGCTCACCGACGAGGACTACCGCGAGCTCGAGGCGCTGGTCGAGACCCTCGTGTACCTGGCGGAGATCCTCGCGAACAAGAAGATGTCGATCGCGCGCGTGCGCGCGCTGCTCTTTGGCGGGGGCACCGAGAAGACGCGGGACGTGCTCGCCCGAGCCGGCCTCACCGCCGAGACGCCCAGCCCCGGCCACGAGCAGCCTCCGGATCAGCAGACGGGGTTTGCCGCGGGCCAGACGTCGCGCGCCGGCGACCGCCGGGGCCATGGTCGGAACGGCGCGACGGCCTACGCCGGGGCCCAGCGGATCACGATTCCGCACCCGCACCTCAAACCGGGGGACGCGTGCCCGCGGTGTGACACGGGCAAGGTGTACGGGCAGCGTGACCCGAAGGTGCTGGTGCGGTTCGTCGGTCAGGCCCCGATCGGCGCCACGGTCTACGGCCTCGAGCGACTGCGCTGCCATCTGTGTGGCGACGTCTTTACCGCCCCGCCGCCCGACGGCGTCGGCGACGAGAAGTACGACGCGACCAGCGGCGCGATGATCGCGCTGCTGAAGTACGGCAGCGGCATCCCATTTCACCGGCTCGAACGGCTGCAGGCGAACGTGGACATTCCCCTGCCCGCGTCGACCCAGTGGGAAATCGTCGCCGACCTGGCCCGGCGGATCCAACCCGTCCTGGAGGAGCTGATCCGCCAAGCCGCCAACGGCGCGGTCATCCACAACGACGACACCACGATGACGGTGCTGAGTCTCCTCCCCAAGCAGCGGAAGGACGCGCCCGCCCCCGAGCCGACCACAGTCGGCGACGTCTCGCCGGAACGCACAGGCGTGTTCACGTCGGGGATCGTCGCGACGTGCGACGGCCATCGCATCGCGCTGTTTTTCACCGGCCGCCGGCACGCGGGCGAGAACCTCGCGACGGTCCTGGCGCATCGCGTCCCCGGCCTCGGGCCGCCGATTCAGATGTGCGATGCGCTGTCGCGCAACCCCCCGAAGGCGTTCGAGGTGATGCTGGCGAATTGCCTCAGTCACGCCCGCCGGCACATCGTAGACGTGACGCCGAACTTTCCGGCCGAGTGCCGCTACGTCCTCGAGACCTTGCGCGACGTCTATCACTACGACGCGCAGGCGCGTGCGCGCGGGCTGTCACCGGAGGCCCGGCTCTCGTTCCATCAGACGCACAGTCGTCCGCTGATGAACGCGCTGCACACGTGGTTCACCACGCAGCTCGACGAGCATCGGGTCGAACCCAACTCCGGCCTCGGCCAGGCGATCACGTACTTCGTGAAGCACTGGACGAAGCTGACCCGGTTCCTTCAGATCGCCGGAGCGCCCCTTGACAACAACCTCGTCGAACGGGCCCTGAAAAAGGCGATCCTGCATCGGAAGGGCGCCCTCTTCTACAAGACGCTGAACGGCGCGCACGTCGGCGACCTCTTCATGAGCGCCATTCACACGTGCGAGCTGAATGGCGTCAATGCGTTCGCGTACCTCATCGAACTCCAACGGCATGCGGACGCGTTGAAGCAGACGCCGGGCGCGTGGCTGCCGTGGACCTACCGCGAGACGCTACAGCAGCTCGGTGCGTCGATCGCTGCCGCCTAGAGAGCGCCCTCGGCACCCCGTGGCGCCCGGGGGCTTCCCGTCGGCGACTCGTTCAGGCACGATCGTCGCGGAGAGGTGTACCGCGAGGGGTCGGACGACCGCCACGCCGAGGAAACCGACGGCCTGTACAAACTGCGCCGCCACGGCACTCGTTAGTTAGGCGCATCACCACGTACCCGGTCCGGCTCACCGGTCCCGCCCCGCTCACAGGCAAAGAAATCCACGTCCACCGCGTGGCCCTTCACGAATGCCAATCTTGCGGGCACCTCATGCCGACGCCCGCCGGCCAAGCCAAGGTCGAGCGATGCGTCGAGCGGGGCATCCAGCTGTTTCTGGGGCTTCTCTCCTGACCAAAGCCTGGCCGGTTCTGGGCGCGCGGGGGCTTACGCAGGCTTGCCGGAAGGACACGGTACAGCGGATCCGGGAGTACCTCGCTTGAGGAGGATCTCCGCGATGTCCACGAAGCCAGCTCGCTCTCCGACGCGGTTCACCGGCTTCTGCGGCGGTTGGGGCATGACGAGCCGCTAACGGCGGACGACTTCCTCCGAGACTACGCTGATAGCCGGTTCGGCCGCTTTCTGCTTTACCTACTCGTTTATCGGAACAAGGCTCAGGATTGGGACGAACACGGGCACCGGATCGGCTTCGAGGGCGTGTCTCTCCGGGCGGACTTCCGGCCCCAGTGG
>CAYHSN010000484.1:0-3125 GCA_964359235.1 uncultured Vicinamibacterales bacterium
CTCCAATCCTCAAATCTGCAATGTTGATTTCAGATGGACCTGCCTTTTGAGCTCTTCATCGCCCGGCGCTACCTCCTGGCCCACCGCAGGCAGGCGTTCATCTCGCTCATCTCCGCCATCTCGACGCTCGGCGTGGCGGTGGGCGTGATGGCGCTGCTCGTCGCGCTCGCGCTCATGACGGGCCTCCAGGGCGAGCTGCGCGATCGCATCGTCGGATCGGCGGCGCACGTCTACGTGTGGAAGGCCGGCGAGGGCGGGATCTCGGATTATGAGGCCGAAGCCGCGAAACTGCGCCAGGTGCCGCACGTCATCGGCGCGGCGCCGGTGATTCTCGGAAAAGCGCTGGTGACGAGCGGGCACAGCGAAGCGTTCATCACGGTCAAGGGCATCGATCCCGAGCTCGAGAAGACCGTGACCGAGATCGAGCGCGCCATGGAGTCGGGCAGCCTCGCCGGACTCAGCCGGCCCCGGGTTCCCGACGGGATCGTCCTCGGTCGCGACCTGGCGAAGTCACTCGGCGTCGAGCTGGGGGACAGCGTCACGATCGTGACGCCCGAGGGCACGTTGTCGCCGATGGGCCTGATTCCGCGCCATCGGCGCGCCGAAATCATCGGCACCTTCGGCCTCGGCCTCTTCGAGTTCGATTCCGCCTACGGGTTCGTCTCGCTCGAGGCCGCCCGGCGCCTGTTCAATCGGGAGCGCATCGATTTCATCGAGCTGCGCGTGGACGACATGTGGGACGCGCCCCGGATCGCCGACGCGATCCCCGAACGCCTGGGGCCGGCCTATCTGACGCAGGACTGGGCCGACATGAATCAGGCGCTCTTCTCGGCGCTCTGGCTCGAGAAGTACGCCATCGCCATCACGATCGGTCTCATCGTCATGGTGGCCGCGCTCAACATCGTCGCCTCGCTGATCCTGCTCGTGATGGAGAAGCACCGCGACATCGCGATCCTGAAGACGATGGGGTGTTCGGCCGGGCGCGTGCGGAACATCTTCGTGCTGCAGGGGCTCATCATCGGGTTGGTCGGCACCGTCGCGGGGTCGGCGCTCGGTCTGTCGCTCATCTACGTGCTCGATCGCTACAGGCTGGTTCGCGTGCCGACCGACGTGTATCAGATCTCGTACGTGCCGTTCAGGCTCGAGCTCACCGACTTCCTCGCGGTGGTGGGCGCGGCGGTGCTCGTCTGTCTCGTGGCGACGATCTACCCGTCGCGCCAGGCGTCACGGCTCGATCCGGTGCAGGCGCTTCGGTATGAATAAAGGAAGGAATGAGGAACGAGGAATGAGGAACGAGGAGCCGGTCTGACCGGGTGACCAGGGGCCGCCTACTCGTTCCTCGTCTCTCGTTCCTCGTCCCTGACAGCGAAGATGTCGTTCATCTCCGTCACCGACCTCCACAAGTCCTATCGCGTGGCCGGGCGCGAGCTGACGGTCTTGCGCGGGCTCGACCTCGCCGTCGAGAAAGGTGAGATGCTCGCCATCGTCGGCGCATCGGGCGTTGGCAAGAGCACCCTGCTGCACGTCGTCGGCGGGCTCGACGCGTTCGATTCCGGGACGATCCGGATCGGGGACATCGATGTCGACAAGCTGGACGACGCGGCTCTCGTCGCCTTCCGCAACCGCGCCGTCGGGTTCGTCTTCCAGTTCCACCACCTGATGCCCGAGTTCAGCGCGCTCGAGAACGCCGAGATGCCGTTGCGCATCGGAGGCCTCAAGGCCGCCGACCGTCGCAGCCGCGCCGAATCCCTCCTGCGCCGCGTGGGGCTCGGTGACCGGCTCACGCACCGGCCCGGGATGCTGTCGGGCGGCGAACAGCAGCGGGTCGCCGTGGCGCGCGCGCTCGCGATGCACCCGGACCTGCTGCTGGCCGACGAACCCACAGGAGACCTCGACGAGCACACCGCCGACGATCTGCACGACCTCATCTGGGACATGCACCGCGAGCATCACCTCACGTCGATCATCGCCACGCACAACATGCGAATGGCGCAATCGTGCGATCGCGTGCTGCGATTGCATGAAGGGGTCTTGGAGCCGGCGTAACGGACCGTCGCATCTAAACCCCCGCCACAGCCCCACGTAGCCCAAATTCGCGGTTGGCTGGGCGGTCAGCGATACCGTATAATGCGGTGGGGCGGCACTCTCACCAAGGTAGTTCTGGATGTTCGAACGTTACACGGAACGTGCGCGGCGTGTCCTCTTCTTCGCTCGGTACGAAGCCAGTCAGCTTGGCAGCATCTCGATCGAGACCGAGCACCTCCTGCTGGGCCTGATCCGGGAAGGCAAGGGGCTGACGAGCCGGATCTTCGCTCGGTCCCACCTGTCGCTCGAGGGCATTCGCAAGGACATCGAGGGCCGCACGCTGGTCCGCGAGAAGGTCTCGACCGCGGTCGAGATCCCGTTCTCGGCCGAGACCAAGCGCGTGCTGCAGTACGCGGCCGAGGAGGCCGATCGGCTGCTGCACAACTACATCGGCACCGAGCACCTGCTGCTCGGCATGCTGCGCGAAGAACGATCGGTGGCCGCCACGATCCTGACCGAAAAGGGCATGCGGCTCAACACGGTCCGCGAGGACATCGTCCAGCGCCTCAACGAGAAAACCACGCTCACGCGAGTCAAGGAAACGCCGCTTCTGGCCGAGTTCAGCCGCGACCTGACCGAGGCCGCCATGCGCAACCAGCTCGATCCGCTCGTCGGGCGCATGGAAGAGCTGGAGCGCGTGCAGCAGGTCCTCTGCCGCCGGACGAAGAACAACCCCGTGCTCATCGGCGAGCCGGGCGTCGGCAAGACGGCGATCGTCGAAGGGCTGGCGCAGAAGATCGTCTTCGGCGACGTCCCGCACTTCCTGGCCGACAAGCGCCTGCTCGCGCTCGACATCTCGCTCATCGTCGCGGGCACGAAGTACCGCGGGCAGTTCGAGGAGCGCCTGAAGGCGATCATGAAGGAGCTCATCGAGAACCCGAACATCATCGTGTTCATCGACGAGCTGCACACGCTGGTGGGCGCCGGATCGGCGGAAGGGTCGCTCGACGCGGCGAACATCCTGAAGCCCGCGCTCTCGCGCGGAGAGATCCGCTGCATCGGCTCCACGACGCCGGCCGAGTACCGGAAGTACATCGCAA
>CAYHSN010000485.1:0-3111 GCA_964359235.1 uncultured Vicinamibacterales bacterium
CAGGTGCCGAACGGCAAGCACTCACCCGAACGGCAAGCGTCAGTCGCCGAACGGCGAACGTCAGTCTGACGAACGCCAAGCGTGAGTCGCCATCAATCTCCGGATGCGCGCGCGGGCGCGGGCGCGGACGGCCGCCGGCAGGGGCCTCTCTCCGGCGTCCCGGCAGAGGCGCACGGTGCGCCGCAGACTCTCGACGAAGTCGTCGCAGCAGGAGCA
Organism: uncultured Vicinamibacterales bacterium; assembly: GCA_964359235.1. Classification (GTDB taxonomy): domain Bacteria; phylum Acidobacteriota; class Vicinamibacteria; order Vicinamibacterales; family JAHECP01; genus CAYHSN01. Next base: position 217 of record CAYHSN010000485.1, read on the forward strand.
GCGGCGAAGGTATCCGAGCACCGCCCGCCGCTCGGCCGGGGTCAGGTCGTTGTCGAGGAAGCGCGACAGCCGTTCGACGAACTCACGGCACCTGGCGGTGTGAGCGTGACGGACCGTCATGCGTCCTCCAGCTCCTTGCGCAGGAGGCGCTGTCGTTCGCGCACGCGGTCGGTCGCCCTGACCCTGGCGAACAACCCGGCCCTGCGGGCGGCGGACGCCGGCACGCGGGAAGCCGACCAGCGTCTGGATCAGGCGCGATCCGGTTACCTGCCGCGTGTCAACATCGTCGACGCGAAGCTCGGTCAGACGATCGCCGCGCTCGATCGCGCGCGCCTCCGTTCTCGCTCGTCAGCATCCTGCCGGCGCACGCCGCGATGGGCGCGTTCTTCACCGCGATGTCGATGATCGGCTTCATCGCCGGCGCGGGCATCGTCGTACGCAACTCGATCATCCTGTAGGATTTCAGAATTGCATATTGCAGGATTACGGGCTCTCACACTGCAGCCTGACGCGGCCCTTCAATCTTCAATATGCAATCCCTAAATATGCAATTCATGTGACACGACGAGAGGTAGCGAGTAACGAGTAACGAGTAAGATCACGCGTGGGTAGTGTCTTGAGTCTGGTGGAAAAGTAGAAAACACGTCATCATCCGGCGGAATTGGCAACCACCAATCGCACCCGCTTGACGGCGGGTGCCGGAAAATGAGGCGATGTGGAAGGCGCTGCGGACGACGAACGCGCTGGAACGCATCAACGAGGAGTTCCGACGTCACACGAAGACGCAGGCCAGTCTGCCAGGCCAGGACGCGGTGCTCTTGCTGCTCTTCGGGCTGCTGCGCAGCGGCCACGTCAAGCTGCGCAAGATCGACGGCTGGCACGAGATGGTTCAGGTGAAGCACGCGGCGTAGGCGCACGACAACACATCAGACGCCGGACGATGACGCGCGAACACTTTTCCACCACTTGACAGACACAGCCCACGCGTGACACTACTCGTTACTCGTTACTCGTTACTTATTACCCGTTACTGGCCAGGTGTCACCACCTGGCCCGTTACTCGTTACTTTCAGGAGGAAACCGCTCATGACCGTCGAACGTCTCCTGCGCCTGATCGCCGGGTTCTTTGTGCTCGTGAGCGTCCTGCTCGGCATGTACGTGCACCCGAACTGGTTCTGGTTCACCGCGTTCGTCGGGCTGAACCTGTTCCAGTCGGCGTTCACCAACTGGTGCCCCATGATGACCATTCTGAAGAAGCTTGGGGTCAGGAGCGCGTAAAGGCGTATGATCGGCGTCATACCCCGCGATTGATCGTCCGGGCGAGACTGGTTGATTCATGATTCAGCATCTCAAAGGCACTCGGGCCAACGTCCTTCTCACCTCGGTGTTCAAGCCTTTCGCCCAGGACGATGAGTACGGCAGCCGGGCGATCAACCCGATGGAGCTGTACCACAACCAGGTGACGCGGGAGCAGGGACCCTTCTCGCTCCGCATGTTCCACCGCTCGTGGGGCCTGATGTTCATGCAGCAGAACATCTCGGCCCCATGTACGCTCCTCGACTTCCCCACGCGCACGCGCTTCATCCGCGAGCTCACCCGGCACGACTACGACATCGTCGGCATCTCGGGCATCGTGGTGAACGTCGGCAAGGTGCGCGAGATGTGCCGGCTGGTCCGAACGCACTCGCCGCGATCGACGGTCGTCGTGGGCGGCCACGTGACCGCCATCCCGGGCATCGACCGCCTGATCGACGCCGACCACATCGTCAAAGGCGAGGGCGTGGCCTGGATGCGCGCGTTCCTCGGCGAGCCGGTCGATCGGCCGGTCGAACACCCGGTCATCCCCTCCTCGTTCGGCGTCCGGCTGCTCGGCCTCCCGAGCCCGCGCGGCGGCGGAAGCCCGGCGGCCACGATCATCCCGTCGGTCGGCTGTCCGATGGGCTGCAACTTCTGCACGACCTCGGCCTTCTTCGGCGGCAAGGGGAAGTTCGTCAACTTCTACGAGCGCGGCGCCGACTTGTTCCAGGTGATGCTCGACGCGGAGAAGGCACTGGGCGTCTCGGCGTTCTTCATGATGGATGAGAACTTCCTGCTCTACCGGAAGCGTGCGCTCGAATTGCTCGAGTGCATGAAGACGCATGCGAAGGCGTGGAAGCTGTACGTGTTCTCCTCGGCCAACGCCGTCCGGAAATACGACGTCCGGCAACTCGTCGAGCTCGGCGTGGAGTGGATCTGGCTCGGCCTCGAGTCGGCCAAGGCCAGCTACGAGAAGCTCAAGGGCACCGACACGCTCTCGCTGACACGGGAGCTGCAATCGCACGGCATCAACGTGCTGGGGTCGACGATTATCGGGCTCGAGCATCACACACCCGAGAACATCGACGCGGAAATCGATCACGCGATCGCGCACGACGCCGCGTTTCATCAGTTCATGCTCTACACGCCGATGCCGGGGACGCCGCTCCACCGCGACGTGGAGGCGGAGGGGCGGTTGCTCGACGACGTCGAGCTGGCGGACATCCACGGGCAGTTCAAGTTCAACTTCCGGCATGCGGCCATCTCGCGCGATGAGTCGAAGACGTTTCTCGACCGCGCGTTCCGGCGCGACTTCGAGCAGAACGGCCCCAGCCTCTACCGCATCATGCGGACGATGCTCGAGGGATGGAAACGGTACGGCAAAGACCCGGATCCCCGGGTGAGGGCGCGGCACTCGTCCGCCGCGCAGCAGCTCCGCACCGGCTACGGCGCGGCGCTCTGGGCGATGGAGAAGTACCTGCGCGAGTCGAACAAGGCAGCCAGTGAGCGGATTCGCGCGCTCAGGCTGCAGATCGAGCGCGAGCTGGGCGGCCTCTCGAAGGTCGTGAACAACCTGGTCGGCCCCGTCCTGCTGTGGAG
>CAYHSN010000486.1:0-3108 GCA_964359235.1 uncultured Vicinamibacterales bacterium
AACTGACCATGAGCATCATCCGCACGACCGTCATCTTTCTTGTCGGCCTCGTTCTTCCCGGGTTCTTCCCGTTGGCGTCGCCCGCGCGGGCGCAATCGATCACCGACGACCCGCGCGTGCAGACCGCCTTGGCCCTCCTGCAGACATGGTTGGAGGCCCAGCGCGCCTACGAGCAGATTCCCGGCATCTCCGCCGCCGTCGTTCACGATCAGCAGCTCGTGTGGAGCGGCGGCTACGGCTACGCCGATCTCGCGCGCAAGGCGCCGGCGACGCCGGCGACGATCTACAGCATCTGCTCGATCTCGAAGCTGTTCACGAGCGTTGGCGTGATGCAGCTTCGCGACGCGGGCAAGCTCCGGTTGGACGATCCGGTCGGCAGGCACCTGCCGTGGTTCACCATCAAACGCACGGCGCCCGAGAGCGGTGAGATCACCGTCGAGGGGTTGCTCACACACGCCTCCGGTCTTCCGCGCGAATCGGACTTCCCGTACTGGAGCGGGCCGGATTTCCCGTTCCCGACGCGTGAGCAGATCATCGAACGCCTGTCGAAACAGGAAACGCTCTATCCCGCCGAGACCTACTGGCAGTACTCGAACCTCGGCCTGACGCTTGCCGGCGAGGTGGTGAGTGCGGCGTCAAGCCAGCCGTACGACGCCTACATTCGGCACAACATCCTCGATCCGCTCGGCCTGACGAGCACGACGACCGACATTCCCGAGAGCGAGCGCGGCAAGCGCCTCGCCACCGGGTACAGCGCGATGCTGCGCGAGGGCTTGCGCAAGCCGGCGCCGTTCTTCCAGGCCCGCGGGATCGCGCCGGCGGCAGGCTATGCGTCGACCGTCGAGGATCTCGCCCGCTTCGCGTCGTGGCAGTTCCGGCTGCTCGCGAAGGGCGGTACCGAGGTGCTGAACGCCAACACGTTGCGAGAGATGCACCGTGTGCACTGGATCGATCAACTGGACTTCACAAACGCCTACGGTCTCGGCTTCGCCGTGTGGCGCGCCGACGAGAAGACGTTCGTCGGCCACGGCGGCTCGTGTCCGGGCTTCCGCAGCGAGGTGCTGCTCAAGCCAGACGAACGGGTGGCGGCCATCTTCATGGCGAACGCGCAGGGCGTCAACGCCCGCCAGTTCGCCCAGCGCGTGTACGACATCGTCGCGCCCGCGCTCAAAGCGGCGACTCAGGAGCCGAAGAAAGGCAAGGCGCCCGACAAGGACCTCGAGCAGTACCTCGGCACCTACGAGACGGGGTTCGGCGGTGAGATCGCCGTCGTCCGCTGGGAGGACGGTCTCGCGACGCTCAGCCTGCCGACGGCCGATCCGGTGCGAGGGCTGGCGAAGCTGAAGAAGACGGGCGAGCACGCGTTCCGACGCGTGCGCAAAGACGAGGCGCTTGGCGAAGAGATCGTCTTCGAGATGGGTCCCGACGGGCGGCCCGCGCGCCTGCGGTGGAACAGTCAGGTGTATCCGAGGATGAAGTAGGCTTGAGAAAACACATTCTCACACCCGCGATCTTTCTGGCGGCTGGGGCTCTTGTGGCTGGCCAGGCGCCCCGCGTCGCGGCTCCGCCGGACGATGTCGACCGCTATATTCTCGAGGAGATGAAGCGGCAGCAGATCCCCGGTCTCTCGCTGGCGGTTGTGAAGAACGGTCAAATCGTCAAGGCTCGCGGCTACGGGGTGGCGAACGTGGAACTGGACGTCCCGGCGACCGAGCACACCATCTATCAATCAGGGTCGGTGGGGAAGCAGTTTACCGCCGCCGCCGTGCTGCTGCTCGTTGAGGACGGCACGCTCTCGCTCGACGACCACATCACGAAGTTCTTCCCGAAGGCGCCCGCGAGCTGGCGGAACATCACCGTCCGCCATCTGCTGACGCACACATCGGGCATCAGGAACTACACGGACGAGGCGCTCGACATGCGGCGCGACTACACGGACGACCAGCTCGTCGCGTTGGCGATGAAGTCGCCGCTCGACTTCGCGCCGGGCGAACGGTGGAGCTACAGCAACACCGGGTACGTGCTCCTCGGCGTCATCATGACGAAGGTCTCCGGGACGTTCTACGGCGACTTCCTCTCGGAGCGTATCTTCACGCCGCTCGGCATGACCACCGCCCGCATCATCAGTGAGGCCGACATCGTCCGGAACCGCGCGGACGGCTACCATCTGGTGAAGGGCGCGCTCAAGAACCAGGACTGGGTGTCGCCGTCGCTCAACACAACGGCGGACGGATCGCTGTACCTGACGGTGCTGGACATGGTGAAGTGGGACGCCGCGCTCTCGGGCACGAGCTTCCTCAGCGCGGCGAGCCGGCGCGAGTGGTGGGCGCCGGTGAAGTTGAACGGCGGCCGCAGCTACCCGTACGGCATGGGATGGAGTGTCGAGTACGAGCGCGGCCACCGGTCGGTCGGCCACGGCGGCGCGTGGCAGGGTTTCAAAACGCACATCCAGCGGTATCCGGACGACGGCCTGACGGTCGTCGTGCTGACGAATCTCGCGCAGGCGAGGCAGAGCGCGATCGCGCTCGCGGTGGCGGGCCTCTACCATGCGGCGCTCACGCCGCCGCACCGGATGGCGCCGAACGGCGATGACGACCGCACCGGCGATCTGTTGAAGCGATTCCTGGATGCCTACGCGGCTGGCAAGGACGCCGCGCTCGTCGCGTCAGGATTTGCGAACGTCACGACCGCAGAGGAGCGGAAGCAGGCGGCCGCGATGCTGAAGGAGGCGAAGAGCTTCACCTTCGTCGGCTGTGACGCGATGGCGACGCTCGGCGTCGAGCGTTACGGCGCGGCGGTCGAACGCTACTGCTACGCGAAGATCGAACAGCCGTCGGTCGGTCGAGCGATGACGTTCTGGCTCACGAAGGACGACAAGGTCGCGGGCTTCACCGCCTACGCGTATTAGACAATGGGCTCGAAAAGAAGGTTGGTGTCCGACGCAGGCTGGATGATCCGCAGGGTGCTGTCCCGCGTCGTCGCGGCGCCGAGAAACGCCGCGATCGTCCAGTCGGCGTGCGCCGGCGGGCACGACGCCAGCAAGAGGAAACCGGCGACCAGGGCGACACGCAGTCCGCGCGCGGCCATCAGGGACCTCCGGACGATTGT
>CAYHSN010000487.1:0-3101 GCA_964359235.1 uncultured Vicinamibacterales bacterium
TGAAGTGCCACCCTGGGGTGCTCGTCTTTCCGGGCTGGGAACTGCCAAGGAATGCTGCGGCATAAGCCCCACGCCTCAAGGCCCAAACCTCCTGTCACGTCACCGCCAGCGGCGTGGGCGTTGGCGCGTCCGAGGCGGCCAAGAACTCCCCGATCTGCCGCCGCAGCTCGTCCTGGATCACGTTCACCTTGCGCCGCGCGTCAACGACGCGGAAGCCGAATTCGTCGGCGAGCGACTGGTACTCGCGCAAGAGCGCGCGCTGATAGGCGCGGAAGCTGTCGTGGATGTCGTCGCCCAGCTTCAGGTCCATCCCGGACTCCCAGTAGTTCATCCCGCGCGACTCGAGCACGCGGCGGATGAGCGTGTCGACGTCGATCTTCAGGTAGAAGACCAGATGCGGCGCGATGGCGAAGCCGTAGAGGTTGCGAATCCACTGGCGTTCGACGCCGCGCACGCCCGCGCGCGCCATCGCGGTGAACACATAGCGGTCCGACAGGACGACGAAACCGGCCTTGAGCGCGGGGATAATCTCTCTCTCGAGCCGGTCGGCGAAGTCGGTCGCGTACAGCAGGACGAAGGTGAGTTTGTTGAGCGTGTTGCTCGACTTCGCCAGCTCGATCGTCGGCTGCATGAGCGGCGAGCGCGTCCAGCCGGTCTCCAGCACGCCGTAGCCCTGCACCTCGAGCCACTCGCGCAGCAGGCCGATCTGGGTCGTCCGGCCCACGCCGTCGGTGCCCTCGAGGGCGATGATCTTCCCCGGGTAGCCCTCGATCGGCAGATAGGGCAGCCCGTAGCCGTAGTAGTGCCCCGGTGTGATGGCGCTGTTGGCGCCGTTCTCAGACGGCGACGTCGGAGTCTCGCTGCTCACGGCTGATCTCCAGATATTCCGCGACCAGCCGGCGGAACTCGCGCTGCTGGTTCGTGATGGGGCCCGTCGCGTCGACGACGCTCAGGCCGAACTCGCCGACGAGCTTGTCGTACTCCCCGAGCACCTTGCCCTGGAACAGGCGGAAGCTCTCGACCACGTTCGCGCTCCACCCCATGTCCATGCCGGCCTCGTAGAACTTGAGCTTCACGCGTCGCGCGAGCAGCCGGTCGAGCGACACCTCGATCGGCACGCGGAAGTAGAGCGCCAAATCCGGGCGCACGGCGAAGCTGTACAGCTCGCGCACCCACCGGGGATCGACGCCGCGCGCCGCGTCGCGGGCGAACGCCGTGTACGCGTAGCGATCCGCCAGCACGATCATCCCCGCCTTGAGCGGCGGGACGATGTTGTAGAGCAGCCGGTCGGCGAAGTCAGTGGCGTGTAACAGGCTGAACGTCATGGGTGTGAGGGCGGTCTTTTTCTTTCCGGCCTTGGTGGCCGCCTTCACGAGCGCCGACGAGTTCCACTCGGTGAGGAACACGCGATGGCCGGCGGCGGTCAGCCACTTGGCCAGCAGGCCGAGCTGCGTGGTCTTGCCGGATCCGTCGATGCCTTCGACGACGAACAGCTTGCCCGGATGCGTGTGCGGCGTGGTCAGGTTGTTGAGCATGGTGTCGTCCCGTGTACGTGGTCTGGCCCACGACTTCGATCCGGATGGGCCGGCCGAGGAGCGCTTCGAGCGGCGCGGCATGACGCCCGGCCGCCCACAGCTCGAGTTCTGTATCGCCGGCGGCCCGCAGGCGCATGACGTACGCGTCGCGCAGACGGCGGACGCGGACCCGCGCGATCGCCTGGGCGTGACTGCGATCGAGGCCCTCGGCGAGCCGGAGGATCGCGCTGAGCAGCTTGACCGTGCGGCGCTGGGCGCCCCGCAGCAGGCCGTACCCGTCGTGCGACTTCTTGGGCGTGCTGCGCCGGTGATGCCGCGCGATGAGAGCGACGATCTCGATCTCGTCGGGCTCGAACCCGCGCAGGTGACCATTCTTGATGAGGTAGTACGAGTGCCGGTGGTGGCGCTCGTAGCTGATGAGCATGCCGAGATCGTGCAGCAGCGCCGCGTATTCGAGCCATTCGCGCTCGCGCGCGCCGAGCCCGTGGGCCTCGCGCGTCTGGTCGAAGATCGCCAGCGTCAGCCCCGCGACATGCCGGGCGTGCGCTGCCTCGTAGTGGCACCGTTCCGCGAGCTCGACGACGCTGCGCCGCCGGATGTCGGGGTAGCGCTCGACCTTCTCGATCTGCGCGCGGTTGCGGCGCACGTAGTCGAGCACGAGCCCTTCGCGCAACGCGAGGTCGCACATCGTGAACTCGCGCGCGCCGAGGCGTTTCAGGATCGTGTCGAGCAGCACGGCGCCGGCGACCGCGAGATCGGCGCGCCTGGGGTCGAGACCGGGGATCCGGAGGCGCGATTCGAGATCGAGGCCGGCCAGGCGCTCGCGCAGGCGGTGGAAGGCCTTTGCGCCGACGCGCAGGTTTCGCCGCTCCTCGGGCACTCCGCCGTCGCCCTCGCCCGCTGCGAGCGCGCCGAGGCTGAGAATCGTGCCCGATGTGCCGATGACGCGGTCGAACCCTCGCCGCGCGATGGCGTCCAGGTACGGGCCGGCTTCCCGGAGGATGTGGCGTACGAGCTTCCGCTCGTCCTGTTTCGAGAGCGGATCGCTCTTCACGAAGCGCTCGGTCAGCCGAATGACGCCGATCTTGAAGCTGCGCGCGAGCTGCGTGCGCGACGCCGAGCCCAGGGTGATCTCGACGCTGCCACCGCCGACGTCGACGACGACGGCCGTGGACGAGCCGATGTCGACGCCGTACGCGGCGGCCTGGTGAACCAGGCGGGCTTCCTCCGTGCCCGAGATCACGCGCACGCGGATCCCGAGCTCGCGCTGCACGGCGGCGAGGAAGTCGCCGCCGTTCTCGGCCTCGCGCACGGCGCTCGTCGCGGCCGCCACGATTTCGTCGACGCCGTGCGCCTCGGCAAGGCGCCGGTACTTCGCCAGCGTCTGATGCGCGGCGGCCGTGGCGGTGTCGGTGAGGCTGCGCCCGTCGAGGCCGCCGGCGCCGAGCCGGATCATGTCCTTCTCGCGGTCGATGACCTCAAACGATCGATCCGGCCGGACCTGCACCACGATCATGTGGATGGAGTTGGTGCCGATGTCGATCGCCGCTATCCGCATGGTTTCAC
>CAYHSN010000488.1:0-3094 GCA_964359235.1 uncultured Vicinamibacterales bacterium
GAGCGCCAGCCGCCGCCGGTGCGGCTCTTCCGCTCGCAAGCCCTCTCCGGTTTTAACGCATTAGGGTTGACTCATCCCCTTGGAGGTTCGTCGCGATGCCGAAACTGACCGTGGAAGCAATTGGTACGTTCGAAATCACGCAGGGCAAGCGTCTCGTGCTCGCCCTGGAGCAGGATGCCGGCGTGGATCAGTTGCACGCCTGCGGCGGCAATGCCCGCTGCACGACCTGTCGGGTGGAGTTTGTCGACGGCGAACCCGGGCGCATGACGAAAGCCGAGCAGGCGGTGCTCGCCGCGCGCGGCCTGACCGGCGTGCGTCTGTCCTGCCAGATCGAGTGCGATCACGACATGACCGTGCGGGCGATCAGCCGGCTCGCCGCGAGCGGCCGCCCGGACGCCGGCCCGACGCCGGCGGCCGGAATCACCCCGCCGCCTGACTGGATCCTGAAGCCCGCGCCGCGATCGGTCGGTCAGCCGTAGGGGCCGACCTTGGTCGGCCCGCGTCACGATCAGCCGGTCAGTCGTAGGGGCCGAGCTTGCCTGCCCTGAGCGCTGTCGAGGGGCCTGCCCTGAGCGGTGTCGAAGGGCTCGGCCCGCGCCGCGATCGGCCGTGGTGCCCCTCACGCGTAGCGCTCTCGAATCGTCGGAATCAGATACTCCGAGAACGCGCGCGTGAAATCGTACTCCGGGGCGTACCCCCAATCGGCGCGCGCCGCGCGGTCGTCCACATCCGCCGGCCACGAATCGACGATGCCCTGCCGTTTCGTGTCGACGGTGTAGGTAATCCGGGCGTTCGGAAACGCCTCGAGCACCACCTGCTGGATCTCCGCCGCGGACGGATTGAACGCGCCGACGTTGTACGCCGTGCGTGTCAGTGTCTCACGCGGCGCGCGCGCCAGCGCGAGCAGCGCCTCGACGCCGTCGGGCATCGCCATGAACGGAATGCGCGCGTCGGGCCGCACGAAGCACGCGTAGGGCTCGCCCTTCGCCGCCGCGTGGATCATCTCCGGCGCGTAGTCCGACGTTCCGCCCGATGGCATCGTGTCTGCCGAGATCAGGCCCGGGAAACGCACCGCGCGAAAATCCACGAGTCCGCTCGCGGGTTTGGCCGCGAGCTGCTTGTAGTGTTTCGCGTAGTACTGTCCGAGCAGCTCGCAGTACAGCTTGTTGCACCCGTACATCGTCGTCGGGTGCGTCCACTCGTCCTCGCGGACTTTGCCCGCGCGCATCTTCGCCGCCACGTCGGGCAAGCCGTACGCCGCGATGGACGAGGGGTACATGAAGACGACCGGGCGATCGTGCGACTCGGCTTCGCGCTGCGCGAACTCCAGCAGGTTGAGTGTGCCCTCGACGTTGACGTGGTGCGCCGAGACGGGCGTGAACTCCGACCGCGTCGACAGGAGCGCCGCCAGGTGGAAGATGAGCTCGACCTCGAACTCCGCCAGCAATCGATCCAGGAGGTTCGCGTCAAGGATCGATCCCGTCACCTCGCGCGAGACCATGCGCGCGAGTGCCGGTTCCAGCGGGTTGAGGTCGAGGGTGACGATGGGTTGGGAGGAATGGCGGGCCAGGCGGGTGATGAGGCCGTGTCCGATCTCGCCGCCGGCCCCCGTGATGAGGACGACAGGTTTCCGCACGGAGAGATTATACCTACCCCAGCATCCACCCGTGCACGAGCGACGCGGCGATCGCGAGCGCAGCGGCGAGCAGGCACACGAGCGCCCACAGCAAGTGGTTGATACGTTCGGGCTTCATCGGGTCCAGCCACGAGGCCATCAGCCAGCCGCCGGCGAAGCCGCCCGCGTGCGCGTAGTTGTCCACGCCGGTCATGATGAGGCCCATCACGAACAGGACCACGGCGTACTGCAGCGCCTCGCGGTGCACCATGCTGCTGCCCGTACGACGGCCGTAGTAGACGAGCGCACCGAGGAGACCGAAGATTGACGCGGACGCGCCGACGGTGAGCTGCGCGCCGCGCAGGAAGCCGAACGGCATGAACCCGAGGTACGCACCGGCGGTCGAGCTCAGCAGGAACCCGCAGATCCCGGCGGCCGTGTAGATCATGACCATGCGGCCGGCGCCGTACAGCTCCGCTGTCGCCGGGCCGAGCTGCCGCACCCAGAGCATGTTGAACAGGATGTGCAGCACGCCGCCGTGCAGCCACGCCGCGCTCAGGAGCGTCCACCAGCGGCCGTACCCGAACACCGGCAACGCGCCGCTCGCGCCGAAGAGGAAGAGCGCGAGCGAATTCGGCGAGAGGATCGAGAACGGCCCTCTGCCGCCGAGGATGTCGCCGCCAGACGCGAGGAGCGTCGCGATGTACAGCGCGGCCGATCCCCAGACGACGACCTGCACGAAGCCCATATCCTGGCCGAGCCGCCTGAGCGCCGGCGCGTAGCCCCAGAGCCCAGGGTTCCACCGCCCGCACGTCAAGCACTTCTCGTCGTTGACGCCGACGAGATTGCCGCACGACACGCACACCACCGAACCGCTCGTCTGCCGTTTGAACAATGAGCCCCCGGTCCCAGGGCCCTGGGTTTCGGGCCTCCGATCCCCGGCCTCTGACCTCTGAATCGAAGAAGCATATCATCGCCCCGGCTGCGGTGCTTCCGCCTGCGTACGGTACCATCTCCGCTGAGCACACGCGCGCAGTTCGCGTCTTTCGGCAACCAGCAATCAGCAATCAGCAATCAGCAATCCATGAAGGTCCTCGTCACCGGCGGAACGGGTTACCTCGGCCGCGCGATCGTCGCCGCGCTCGTCGCGCGCGGCCACGCGCCGACCGTCTTCGCGCGGTCGGCGGCATCGAGCGGCCTGCCGGGACGCCTCGTCGACGGTGACGTCCGCGACGCTGCCGCGCTCGCGCGCGCTGCGCGTGGCTGCGATGCCATCATCCACAGCGCAGCACTCGTGAGCCTGTGGCGGCCGCGGCGGCAGGACTTCGACGACGTGAACGTCGGCGGACTCGAGCATGTGCTCGACGTCGCGCGCGCCGCGGGCATCGGCCGCATCCTCTATACCTCGTCCTTCCTCGCCCTTCCGCCAGCGGACGGCTCGTCGCCCCTCGAGTGCAACGACTACCAGCGGACCAAGGT
>CAYHSN010000489.1:0-3088 GCA_964359235.1 uncultured Vicinamibacterales bacterium
AACGAGAGCATCGTCTTCAAATGGGCGTTCCCCAACTACTCGAGCTTCGACGCGACCTACAACAAGGAGATCACGCTGGCCGACGGTTCACCGGGCAACATCGCCAAGTTCTGGGGCGACCTGAAGGAGACCGCCACGCCGGCTGAGAAGAGCGTCGGCTTCAGCTGGTCGGATCCGGCTGTCGGTCCGCTCAACGCCACTCGCGCGATCAACGCGCTCATCGTCGGGTCGGGCTACTTCCCGGCGGTCGAGGACCAGCTCGCCGGGCGCGGGAACTCCGCGCCGCGCGCCGGGCGCGCGCTCTACTTGATTGACGTCGCGACCGGCAAGCTCGTCGGCAACGCGGCCGGCGGCGCGTGCACCGGCACCGGATGTCTCGACGTCGGCGACATCGCCAACACCCGGAAGAACGCGCTGCAGGCCGACCCGTCGGCGGCCGGCGAGAGCGGGTCGTACGTCGTCGTGAAAGCCTATCTGGGCGACCTTGACGGGACGTACTGGAAGTTCACCTTCAACGACACCGGCGCGATCACGAAGAGCCAGATGATCTTCACCGACCAGCCGATCTACGCCTCGTCGGCGCTGCTCTTCATCGGCAGCTCGGACGTCTACATGTTCTTCGCGACCGGCAGCGACCTGCTGCCCACCGGCGCGGCCAGCAGCACCGGGACGTTCAGGCTGATCGGACTCAAGGACAACGCCCCCGGGGCCGGCGCCACGACGAAGTTCACGGTGAACCTCGGGGCGGTCAGCGACAACGGCGGGTACGCGCAGGGAGAGCGCCCGTCCACCTCGCCGACCGTGGCCGGCGACGTCGTGTTCTACACGACGGTCGTCGAGGCGGCCGATGGGACGGTCACGTCGAACCTGTACGCGCTTTCCTATCTGGGCGGCGCGGCGTACGATTCGAGCGGCAACAACCGCATCGACGCCAACGAGAACCCGGTCATCAAGAACGTCTCGGGCCGCGCGTCGGCGCCGTTCATCGTCGATCAGCACCTCTATTTCGTGACCGCCGGCACGGCCGGCGCGAACGTCGAGATGTTCGGCGATCCGGAGGACTTCAACAACGGCATCGGCCAGGCGGGTGTGCGGATACTGTCGTGGCGGGAGATCCGGTAGGTGAGCGAGGCCCGCTACTGCCAGGCGTGCGGAATCAAGGTCTGGGCGGGGCGCGATCGGTGTCCGCGCTGTAACGGATCGCTGACCGCCCTGCCGGCCGGGGTGCGTCCGCCGAACGAGACCGACCGGCGGACGGCCGTCGTCGCCGCCGTGGTTCTCATCGTCGGCATCGGGGCGGCGGTGCTCTGGCCGCGGCCCGTGCGGCCGCCCGACCTCGCGCAGCCTGCCCCGGAGCAGCTCGCGCCCTCGCGGGGTTCACAGGGACGGAGTCCGGCCGCGGCCCTGCCGGCGGCGGATGAGGCGCAACCGGGGGCCTTCGAGCCTCCGTTTCTGAATCCGAACGGCGCTGGCAACATCGCGTACACGCGCGGCGATTATCAGAACGCGCTTGCGGCGTATCAGAAGGCCATCGAGGCGAACCCCGAGGATGCGGAGTCGCTGAGCAACATGGGGCAGGTGCTCGTGCGACTCGGCCGGGTGCAGGAGGCGGTGCCGCTGTTCGAGCGGGCCGTCGCGCTCCAGCCGGGCCGCTGGGCCTATCACTTCAACCTCGGGCGGGCCTTTGGCGAGCTCAACGACTGGGACAAGGCCGTGGGGGAATACCGCGCCGCCCGGCAGCTCTTCCCCGACGACTACGTGACGGAATTCAACCTGGGACGAGCGCTTCACAAGCAGGGGAATGAGGAAGCGGCCGTCCAGAGTTACCTCCGAGCCATCGAGTTGGCGCCCGCCGATCCCACATTCCGGATGTCACTGGGTATCAGCTACGAGCGGATGGGTCGCCCCGCCGACGCCGTCAAGGCCTACCAGGAGTACCTGTCGCTTGCGCCTGACGCGCCAGACGCCGCCAAGGTCAAGGCGCGGATCGACCACCTCTCGCGCAGCGCGTCCGCGCCCGAGGCCGCCCGCCCGCCCGGCGCGTCGGCCTCCCGGTAGCGCGGGTGGAGAGCCGCCGCGGGGTCTGCTAGACTGGACTTGAATGCGGGGCCGCTCGAGCCGATAAGACCAGGTAAGACGCGGAAGCCCATCATGCACGTCCACGCACCCTCGTCACGCTCACGCCGTGTGGTTCCAGTCATGGCAGGGTTGCTCGCGACGCTCGTCGTCGCGCCCGGTTTGGCGGGCGCGCAGTCGCTCGCCGAGCTGGCGCTGCGGGAAGAGGCGCGGCGGAAGGCCGTCAAGAGCGAAACCAAGGTCTTCACGAACCGTGACCTCGCCGGGCGCAGAGAGTCCGAACCGGTCCCAGCCGCCGGCGCCCCGCCTCCTGCCGGCCAGCCTGGCACACCCGCCCCGGCGGCGGCACAGCCCGCGCCGCCGGCCCAGGCGCAGGAGTCCGAGCCAGAGGAGCCCAAGAAGGACGAGAAGTACTGGCGGCAGCGGATCACGGACGCGCAGGACAAGCTGACGCGCAACCAACTGCTCCTCGAGGCCCTGCAGACCCGGGTCAACTCGCTCTCGACCGATTTCGTCAATCGTGACGATCCGGCGCAGCGCGCGGTCATCTCGCAGGACCGGCAGAAGACCCTGGCCGAGATGGATCGCATGAAGAAAGACATTGAGGGCCTCAAGAAAGAGATCGCCGACATCCAGGAAGAGGCCCGCAAGACGGGCGTGCCGCCCGGGTGGATCCGATAACCTCCGCTCGAGTTCTCATCGTCGAAGACAAGGACTCGCTGCGCACGATGCTCCGGCACGCGCTCGAGCGTGAAGGGCATGTCGTGCACGAAGCGCGCGACGAGCCGGAAGCCTCGCGCCTGTTGCAGGAAGCGCAGCCGGCCGTCGTCCTGACCGACCTGCGCCTGCCGCGCGGCGACGGGTTCGGTGTGCTGCGGGCGGTGAAGGAGTTCGACGGGGAGATTCCTGTCATCGTGATGACGGCGTACGGCAGCATCGAGGATGCCGTCGCCGCGATGAAGGAGGGCGCGCTCGACTTTCTGGCCAAGCCGGTCGATCCGGATCATCTGCT
>CAYHSN010000490.1:0-3082 GCA_964359235.1 uncultured Vicinamibacterales bacterium
TGCCACAACATCGCGAAGTTCGAGACGTTCACCGTCGAGGGCCGGACGCGCCGGTTGTGCGTGCATCGGAAGGGCGCCACGCGCGCGTATCCGCCCGGGCATCCCCAGACGCCCGCGGCGTATCGCGACGTGGGCCAGCCGGTCCTCATCCCGGGCGACATGGGCCGCTATTCGTACGTGCTCGCCGGCACCGACCGCGCCTTCGCCGACACGTTCGGGTCGGCCTGCCACGGCGCGGGCCGGCGGATGAGCCGCGCGGCGGCCGCGCGGGCGGCGCGCGGGCGCTCGCTCATGACGGAAATGGAGGAGCGGGGCGTGCACGTGATGGCCGCGGGCATGGCCACGGTCGCCGAGGAGATGCCGGAGGCCTACAAAGACGTGGCTGATGTCGTTCGGGTCGTCCACGAGGCGGGCGTGGCGCGCCGCGTGGCCCTGCTCCGGCCAATCGGGGTGATCAAGGGGTAGCAGGTATAATGAGGTAGGAAAAAACCCCCAGCGCCTGCGTCTAAAGTATAGAGCTATGCGTACACGTGTCCTTCTGACCGCCACCTTCGCCGCGGCCGCGACCGCCCTGGCGCTCGCTCAGAGCCAGTCCCAGCCGCCCCAGGCTCCGGCGCCGCCGCGCGAGCAGCCGGCCGTCACCTTCAAGGTCGAGGTCAACTACGTCGAAGTCGACGCCATCGTCACCGACGCACGGGGGAACTCCGTGCGCGACCTGACGAAGGACGATTTCGAGGTGCTCGAGGACGGGAAGCCGCAGCCGGTGTCGATCTTCTCGCTGGTCGACATTCCCATCGAGCGCTTCGAGCGGCCCCTGTTCAGCCCGGCGCCCATCGAGCCGGACGTCAGGACCAACGCCGGCGGGTTCGACGGCCGCATCTTCGTGATCGTGCTCGACGATCTGCACACCCACGTGCTGCGGTCGCAGCTCGTGAAGAGGGCCGCGCGCGAGTTCGTGGTGCGATACATCGGCGCGAACGATTTGGCGGCCGTGCTGCACACCAGCGGACGGTCCGACGCGGGCCAGGAGTTCACGAACAACCGAAGGCTGCTCGCCGGCGCCATCGACAAGTTCATGGGCCGGAAGACGCAATCGGCGACGCTCGCGAAAATCGAGGAGTATCAACTCCGCCGGGGCACGCCGATGCAGAGCGATCCGCTCAGCGACCCGCTCGACTTCGAGCGCGGGTATCAGGCGCGGTCGACGCTCGACACGCTGAAGTCGGTGTCGGATTTCATGACCGGCGTGCGCGGGCGGCGCAAGGCGGTAATCTTCTTCAGCGAAGGCCTCGACTACGATATCAGCGACCCGTTCAACAACAAGTACGCGTCGACCCTCGTCCAGGAGACGCAGGATCTCGTCGGCGCCGCGACGCGCGCGAACGTGAACATCTACTCGGTCGATCCGCGCGGTCTCACGATGCTGGGCGAGGAAGGCATCCAGATCCAGGGGCTTCCGCCGGACGCCCCGACTGACCTGAGCAACTCCGGCCTGATGAACGAACTGCGGATCGCGCAGGACAGCCTGCGCGTGCTGGCCGATGAGACGGGCGGCTTCGCGGCGGTCAATTCCAACGACTTCGCCAGGGCCTACTCGCGGATCCTGGAGGAGAGCAGCACGTACTACGTGCTCGGCTACTACCCGGCCAACGACAAGCGTGACGGACGGTTCCGGAAGATCCAGGTCCGTGTGAAGCGGCCGGACCTGCAGGTGCGCGCGCGGCGGGGCTACGTGGCGCCGAAAGGCAAGGCCCCGGCGGCGACGACCGAGGCGGCCGCGGGGACGTCGGCCGAGCTGCGCGACGCGTTGAACAGCCCGCTGCCGACAGGCGGGCTGACGCTGAGCGCGTTCGCCGCGCCGTTCAAGGCCGCGGCGCCCGACGCGTCGGTCGTGGTCGGGGTCGAGGTGCCCGGGCGCGATCTCAAGTTCGTCGAGCGCAACGGGCGCTTCGCCAACGACGTCGAGTTCTCGATGATCGCCGTCGATCAGTCGGGCAAGGTCAAGGGCGGCGATCGCCGGAGCCTCAAGCTCGATCTGCGGCCGCAGACCTATCAGGCCGTCGTGCAGCAGGGCTTCAGGATAGTGTCGCGCCTGACGCTGGCGCCGGGCCGCTATCAGCTCCGCGTGGCCGCGCGCGAGGCGAACGGCGGCAGGGTCGGCAGCCTGCACTACGATCTCGAGGTGCCCGACTTCGCGAAGGAACCCCTGATGATCCGCGGGCTGCTCCTGACCTCCGCGGGCGCCGCGCGCAGCCCTGTCGTGTCGGAGGACCCGGAGCTGAAGCCGGTGCTCCCGGCTCAGCCGACGACGATGCGCGAGTTTGCGGCGAACGATCAGCTCGCGCTCTTCGCCGAGATCTACGACAACCGCGGGTCGACGCCGCACACGGTCGACATCACGACGACGGTGCGCGCCGACGCGGGCACGGTCGTCTTCAAGACCGAGGACGCGCGCAAGAGCGAAGAGATCAAGGGCGCGCGCGGCGGCTACGGCCATACCGCGCAGATCCCGCTCAATGGCCTGGCGGCCGGCCTCTACGTGCTGCGCGTCGAGGCGCGGTCGCGGCTCGGCGGAGACGCGGTCGCGCGCGAAACCCAGTTCCGCATCGTCCAGTAACCTTCATGGAGCAGTCGCAATGATCGCACTCGTGCTCGCCATGACCATGCTGCAAGCCCCCATTCCCCTCACCACGGTCGCGCGCGGAGACGTGAGCAACATCATGGAGCCGCAGCAGGCGGTCGTCCGAACCATGCCGGAGTGGCAGCAGCTCTGGAACTCACACAGCGGCGGCGATGCCGCACGCCCGCCCGTCGACTTCGCGAAGCGGATGGTCGTGGGCGTCTTTCTCGGCGCGCGCAACACCGGCGGGTACTCCGTCGAGATCACGGGCGTCGAAATCGTGGACGGATCGCTGGTGGTCCGCTACTCGGAGAAGACGCCCGGCGCCGGCATGATGACCGCGCAGGTCATCACGGCCCCGTTCCATCTGGTCAGCATCGACCGGTTCGAGGGGACCGTGCGGTTCGAGAAGAACGAGAAGCAGGGGCGCGTGCGCTGACGGACAGGGCGAAAAGGCGAGAG
>CAYHSN010000491.1:0-3055 GCA_964359235.1 uncultured Vicinamibacterales bacterium
GATCGAGCCGCTGTCGTCCGCCCGGCCGCCCGGCAGCGGTCGCCGCGACGTGAACGCCAGCAGCGTGCCGTCGGGGCTCCACTGCGGGCCGGACGCGCTGAAGGCCGGGCTGGTGAGCCGCCGCGGCAGCGCGGATCCATCCGAGGGCGCGATCCAGATCTCGGTATGCCGGCGGTTCTCGTCTTCGACGATCACGCTCCGCACGAACGCGACGCGCGTCCCGTCCGGCGAGATCGCCGGGCTGCCGACGCTCTCGATGCGGTAGAAGTCCTCGAGGGAAAGCGGCCGCCTCGCCGCGGACTGCGCGCCCGCATGCGTGGCCTCGAAAACCAGAACGAGCACGATCACGGCGGCGTACCACGGCCGCCGCAACACCTCGATGTTGCGATTCATGAGACCCTCCGCAATCACGAATTGGCCACGAAGGCACGAAGACAACCGTTCGATCGACGTCGTACGGTGTGAAGTCTGGCCTCAACGACGGTCGAGGCCCACGCATCGCAGGATTTCGTCGAAGCGCGGGTCGGACCGCACCGGGTCGAACTGGGGATCGACGCCGATCCACACGAGGAGGCTCTGGCGCTGCTGGCAACTGCCCCGCAGCCACTCGAAAGTCTTGTCCCTGTCGCCGAGACCCAGATACACCAGCGCGATCTCGTACGCCACGGGGTGGCCCTGGCGCGATCGCTCCTGCAGGTCCCCAAGGACGCGCAGTGCGTCGGACCTGCGGCCGGCCATCCCGTACGCGTGTCCCAGCGACCCGAGGCCGCCGCTCGCTGACGCCGTGAGGGCACGCTGGTACTCGGCGATCGCCTGCGCGTACATCTTCTTCTGCTCGTACGTCCACCCGAGCCGGAGATGCGCTTCGCCGTAAGCGGGATCCAGCTCGAGCGCCTTGCGATGCCACTCGAGCGCGCGATCGTAGTCGCGCCGAAAGTGGAACGTGCGGGCCAGATTGGCGGTAATGATGACAGACAGCGGCTCGAGCTGCTGCGCGTTCTGGAGCTCGGCGAGCGCCTCGTCCAGCCGATCCATCGACGCGAGGAACAGGCCGTACCAGTGGTGCGCGGTCGCATAGGCCGGGTTCAGGGCGATCGCCCGCTGGTACTCTCGTTCGGCGACCGTCCAGTCCCAGTCGTACGTGGCCGCGACGTACGCCAGTGACGTGTGCGCCTCGACGAGCGTGTCGTCGAGCTCCAGGGCCTTGCTGGCGGCCGCCTTCGCCTTCGGGTAGCTCTCCCTCGGCGGCGCGATGGCGTAACGGCCCAGGAGGCTGTAGGAATCTGCGAGCCCTGCGTAAGCGAGCGCGTAGCCGGGATCCCTGTTGATCGCTTCCTGGAAGTACTCGATCCCCTTCCTGAATCCCTCTTCCGTCCGCTTGTTCCAGTAGAAGCGCCCCTTCAAGTAAGCCTGGTACGCCTCGCTGCTCGCGGTGTACTGCTTGGCCAGCCGCTGTTGCTCCTCGCCGCTCAGCTTCGGCCGCAACCGGGCGGAGATCTCCCGCGTGATCTCCTGCTGGATCCCGAGCAGGTCCGCCAGCTTCCTGTTGTACTGCTCGCCCCACAGTTGCGAAAGCCGGCGGACGTCGATGAGCTCGGCCTGGACGTTCAAGGTGTCGCCACGCTGGATGATGCGGCCGGTGAGCACCGCGCGCACGTCCAGGTCGGCCGCCGCCGCCTGGAGATCCGGCTCGCGCCCCTTGTATCGGAACACGACGCCGCGCGGCACGACTCGAAGCCCGGACAGCCGCGAGAGGTTGTTGATGAGGTTCTCGGTGATCCCGTCGGCGAGATAGTCCACGCTCGGATCGCGCGTGACGTTGACGAACGGCAGGACGGCGATGGAGTCGAGCGCTTCCGAGCGCGACCACAGACGAGACAACACGACGGCCGCGACCGCCGCGAGAACCACCACGAGGATGGTGACGAGCGCCGCGATGCGCCGCGTCGCGCGCGGGCCGGTTGAAACGACCCGGCTCACGGCGGCGACGCCCGAATCGCTGTCGCGCTTGAAGTTGCGCAGGTCGACCTCCAGCTCGCGGGCCGACTGATACCGGCGGGCGGGGTCTTTCTCCAGGCACTTGCGAATGATCCGTTCCAGCTCCGGCGTGACCGCGTAGTTGAAGCGCGCCACCGCCTCAGGCTGCGCGTGCGCGATCTGCTCGATGGTCTCCGTCGTGCTCGCGCCCTCGAACGGTACGCGGCCGGTGGCCATCTCGTAGAGGACGACGCCCAGGCTGAAGATGTCGCTGCGGTGGTCCACCTCGCGGCCGAGCGCCTGCTCCGGGCTCATGTAGCGCACGGTCCCCAGCACCAGCCCCACGTCGGTGGCCGGTTGCGTGGCGCTGTCCGCGCGAATGAATCGTCGGGCCTCGTGGCCGATCTTGGCCAGGCCGAAGTCGAGCACCTTCACCTGCCCGCGCGAGGTCACGATGATGTTGGCAGGCTTGATGTCCCGGTGGATGATGCCCTTGTTGTGCGCCTCGTTCAGCGCGTCGGCGATCTGAATGGCCACGTCCGCGATGTCGGCGCCGGCGAGGGGCCGGCCGCCGATGCGCGCGTCGAGCCGCTGACCCTCGACGCACTCCATCGCGATGAAGAGATGGCCTTCCGAGCGGTCGATTTCGTAGATGTGGGCGACGTTCGGATGGCTCAGCGCGGCCGCGGCGCGGGCCTCCCGCGTGAACCGTCGCATCCGTTCCGGATCCCCCTCCATCCCGGGCGGCAGGATCTTGAGTGCGACGGTTCGGTCGAGGCGCGTGTCGCGGGCGCGGTAGACTTCGCCCATGCCGCCCGCGCCGAGCGCCGCCTCAATCTCGTACGGCCCGAGTCGTGCGCCGGGCTCGAACGTCATGCTGTGTGATCCGCAGGGTCCAGAGGTGCGCCTATTCTGCTGCAGGAAACTACTGGGGGGCAAGCCGTGAGCACCACAAGTCCCCTGCGGTGGAGCCGGGCTCAGTGGACCGCGCCGCGCGGGACGAGCCGGACCGACTGGACTTCGCTCGTGACGATCCATTGCCGCCCGACGTGGATCTCCATCCGGAACCCGCGGTAGA
>CAYHSN010000492.1:0-3030 GCA_964359235.1 uncultured Vicinamibacterales bacterium
TTCCGTGGTCCTTCCGTGGTCCTTCCGTGGTCCTTCCGTGGTCCTTCCGTGGCAATTCCGTGGTCCTTCCGTTAGAATCTCCCTGACCCCGGCCTCGCCTCGCTCCCCGTCACGATCGACGCGTTCGTCTTACGGGAGCCCCTGGATGACTTCCCTCGATCCGGCGCCGGCCGCCGCCGCACAGTCGATCGATCTGAGCCGCGCGACGGTCAACCTGCCGTGGATGGCCGGCGTCGGCGCGCTCGTGCTCGCCGCCCTGTTTCTGCTGCTCTACGCCTACCGGAGGCGGCTCTACATTTCCGAATGGATGCTGGGCTGGCTGTGTCTCGCGGCCGCACTCTTCCTGCTGTCGCGCGACTTCGCGAGCGCGCGCGCCACCGACGCGGCGATCGGAGTCGCGCAGTTCCTGGTCATCTGCGGCGGCCTGCTGTTTGTCGTGAGCGTCGACAGTTTCCGCCAGCGGCCGTACGTGCACCGCCTCTACTTCGTCGGGCTGCTGCCGCTGTTCATCTGGTTCACGCTGGCGCCGATCGCGCTGGGAAGCTGGTCGGCGCTCGTGCCGGGCCATCTCATCGCGGCGGGCGTGCTCGCCGCGGCCGGCGTCGGGTACCTCGCGCTCGTCAGGCAGACGAAGCTCCTCGGCGCGGGCGTCGTCGGCGCAACCTTCCTGCTCGTCGCCGCGTTGAACGTCTGGCTGTCGCTCGCCTTCTCGGGCCTGAGCGCGAGTTCGTCGATGCAGCTCCTCGCCGGGATGGCGCTGCTCTACATCCTCGCGGGGTTCGGCATGCACCTGATGGTCTTCGAGGACATGACCTACGAGCTGCGCGGCGCCAACCGCCACCTCGAGTCCGCCCAAGCCGACCTCCGGCAGCTCGTCATCACCGACCCCCTCACGGGCTGCTACAACCGCCGCTTCTTCCACGAAGTCATCGGCCGGGAGGTCCAGCGCCGCCGGCGCTATCGCATGCCCCTCTCGGTGCTCTTCGTCGACGTCGATCGGCTCAAGGTGGTGAACGATTCGCTCGGGCACGAAGCCGGTGATCGCCTCCTCCAGCTCGTGGCGACCTTCCTGCTGCACAACATCCGCGAGGCCGACTACGTGTTCCGCTGGGGCGGCGACGAGTTCCTGGCCCTGATCTCGTGCACCGAGCGTGAGGCGGTGCGCAAGGCGATCGAGCTGCAGGCGCGCTTCGCCAGAACGCCCGAGATCGCCGGGCTGCCGCCGGGCGTGGGTCTCAGCGTCGGCTGCTCGGAGTTCCAGGAGAACGTGGACGACCCGATGCAGGTCGTGCGGCTGGCCGACGAGCGGATGTATCGGGACAAGACGAGAGAAAAGCAGGCTCTGGGCTCCGGGCTCTAGGCTTCAGGCCGATCCATGCCGTCACGCCGGGATCGTGTCGCGGATCGGCCACGAAGACACGAAGGGCACGAAGGAAAGCTGTCTGCGCTCTTTCGTGTCTTCGTGGCTGCTTGACCGGTCTCCTATCGATAGATCACATACTTCGACCGCAACAGCCGCCACCGCGCTTCCCCGGCGGCCCACCCGCGCGCGATCTCGGCGGGATCATCGCCCGCCAGCACGCGCGCCAGATCCGTCTTCGATCCGAACAGCGTCTCGGCCGCGGCCAACGTGTACTGCGGTCCGTAGCGCCGGTGAAGCGCCGCGGCGATTTCGAGGCCGACGCGCACGGGCCGCAGCGCTTCGCGGTCGGTGACGAGGATGAACACGCCCTGGCACGCCTCGTTCGCGTACGTGCTGGACGAGGGCGTGAAGCTCACCGGATAGAACCGGACGCCCGCCAGCTGGCGCGCGTTCAGCTCCGCGGCCAGCGCCACGCCGTCGATCCAGGGCGCGCCGATCTGCTCGAACGGCGTGTCGGTGCCGCGCCCCACCGAGATGTTCGTCGTCTCGATCGCGCCGATGCCCGGGTAGAGCGCCGCCTCGATCAGATTGCGCATGTTGGGCGACGGGTTGACCCACGCGAGGCCGGTCTCGTCGAACCACTCGTCGCGCCGCCAGTTCTGCAGTTCCACGACCGTCAGGTCCGCGCCGATCGTGTTCTCGCCGTTGAAGAGGCGCGCCATCTCGCCGATCGTCAGGCCGTGACGAATCGGCATCGAGAGGTACCCGGTGAACCCGAGCCGCGCCGGGTCGAGCATGGGCCCCTCGATGCCGAAGCCGTTGATCGGGTTCGGCCGATCGAGCACCACGACCGTGATGCCGCGTGTCGCCGCCTCCTCCATCACGTACGCCATCGTCGTCATGTAGGTATAGAAGCGCGCCCCGATGTCCTGCAGATCGACGACGAGTGTATCGAGACCGTCGAGCATGCCGGCGGTCGGCCGTCGCGTCTCGCCGTAGAGCGAGTGGATCGGCAGACCGGTTGTTTCGTCGCGGCCTGAAGGCACGCTGGCGTCGAGCACGCCGCGGATGCCGTGCTCCGGGCTGAAGAGCGCGACGAGCGTCACGTCTTTCGCGGCGAACAGCAGGTCGATCGTCGATGCGCCGTCTCGCGCGCGCCCTGTGTGGTTGGTCACGAGGCCCACGCGGCGGCCGCGAAGCGGCGCGAACCCCGCGGCGCGCAGCGCGTCGATGCCTGCAAGGACCGCCGCGCGCGGTTTCGCGGGCGCGGCGCCGGAAGGACCGAAGTCGCCGCCAGTCCACCCGAGCGATCGCCCGCGCGCCGCCGGCGCGTCGGCGATCGCCGCGGCCACCGCCGTCGCGACGCGCGCGCGCAGCGGCGTGACGTCGCCCTTGCCATCCGGGTGCAGCCGGTTCGACAGGAACACGACGAAGGTCTGGGTGGCGGGATCGATCCAGAGCGACGTGCCGGTGAATCCCGTATGGCCGAACGAGCCGATCGGAAACAGTTCCCCGCGGTTCGCCGAGTACGCCGAGTCGATGTCCCAGCCGAGCCCGCGCACGTTGCGCTCGCCGGGCGGCGTCGCCGGCGACGTCATCTTCCCGACCGTCAGGGGCGCCAGGCCCCGCGTGCCGGCGGCGGCGCCGCTGCCGAGCAGCCTGCGGCC
>CAYHSN010000493.1:0-3022 GCA_964359235.1 uncultured Vicinamibacterales bacterium
CATCGGGACGATGAACAACCCGGGCACCGTGCTGCTGACCATCGCCGACATGTCGCTCATCGAGGCGGAGGTCGAGGTCGACGAAACGGACATCCCGGCGTTGGCGATGGGCCAGACCGCCACAGTGACGATCGACGCCATCCCCGACAAGACGTTCACCGGCAAGGTCACCGAGATCGGCAACAGCCCGATCCAGACGACCGGGGCCTCGGCCGGCGCCCGGCAGGCGACGAACTTCAAGGTGGTCGTGACGCTGGAGGGCCAGATTCCGGAGGTGCGGCCGGGGTTCACGTGCACGGCCGACATCACGACGGCCACACGCACGGCCGCGGTCGCGGTGCCGATCCAGGCTACGACCGTGCGCGAGGTGGTGGTCGACAAGGACGGCAAGATCGTTCGCGAGCCGCAGACCGATCGCCGGCGCCGGCGCAGCGTCGAGACGAGCGTCGCCGCGTCGGAACTGAAGCCGGGTCAGATGAAGAAGGAGCTCGAGGGCGTGTTCGTCGTGCGCGAGGGCAAGGCGGAGTTCGCGCCCATCAAGACGGGCATCGCCGGCGAGAAGTACTTCGAGGTGCTCGATGGCCTGAAGGAAGGCGACCAGGTGATCACCGGTCCCTTCGCCTCGGTCCGTGAGCTGGCCGACGGCGACGCGGTGAAGATCCAGGAACAGAAGCGGACCCGCTCGTCGGGCGCGAGCGGCAACCGCCAGTAACCGGTCAATGGTCCAGTTTCTCGAAGCCATCGGCATCGCCCTGAAGGCGATCTGGGCGAACAAGCTGCGATCGTTCCTCACGGTGCTCGGGAACATCGTGGCCGTGGCCTCGATCATCGCGGTCGTGTCGCTGATCCAAGGGATGAACGCGTACGTCACCGACGCGATCGTCTCGGACGTCGGCGCCGACTCCTTCTCCGTGCAGCGCATGCCCATCACGCTGTCCGAGGAAGACGAGGAGCGAAACCGCAGCAATCCACGCGTCAGGCTCGAGGACGCCGAGGCCATCCGTCGCTACTCGGACAAGATCGCCGCCATCATGGCGCAGTCGGGCGGCGGCGCCGAGGTCGCGTACGGCGACAAGCAGCTCGACAGCGTGCGCATTCAAGGCGTTACGCGCGAGTACATTTTCTTTCCGACCTTCGATGCCGAGCGCGGGCGGCTGTTCAACCCCACGGAGGTCGACCGGAAACGGCCCGTGGCGCTGCTCGGGGCCCAGACCGCCGAACGGCTCTTTGGCGACGCCAACCCGCTCGACAAGGTCATCCGGATTGCCGGCACGCACTTCCGTGTGGTGGGCGTCAGCTCGAAAAAGGGCTCGATCTTCGGGCAGTCGCAGGACGAGTTCATCGTCATTCCACTCGGCTGCTTCGACAAGATCTTCGGCACCCAGACGGGCCGCCTCGAGATCACGGTGCGTCCCAGGGAGCCGTCGCTCATCCGGGCGGCCATGGACGACGCGAGGGTCGCGCTCAGGATCGAGCGGCGGCTCAGGCCGAAGGAGAAGGACAACTTCGGCCTCTTCACCGCCGACACGATTCTCGCGATCTACCACCAGGCGACGACGGGCATCTTCGCGGTGCTCGTGGGAGTCGTCGCGCTCTCGCTTGTGGTCGGCGGCATCGTGATCATGAACATCATGCTCATGGTGGTCATCGAGCGCACGAGCGAGATCGGCCTGCGCAAGGCGCTCGGCGCCCGCCGGCGCGACATCATGTGGCAGATCCTGACCGAGTCGGTCACGCTGTCGACGATGGGCGGCGTGGTCGGCACGCTGCTCGGTTTCGGCGCGGCCCTGACGATCAGCAAGTTTACGCCGCTGCCGGCGGCCGTGGAGATGTGGTCGGTGGCCCTGGGCATCTCCATCACCGCGCTCGTCGGTCTCTTCTTCGGCATGTATCCGGCGATGCGCGCCGCGCGTCTGGATCCCATCGAGGCGCTGAGGCGGGAGTAAGGGCATGCCGATTCGGACCGGGCTCCTCGCCGAGGTCGTCGTGATGGCGGTCGACACGCTGCGCGCCAACAAGCTGCGCTCGGCTCTAACCGTCCTCGGCGTCGTCATCGGCATCGCGTCGATCGTCGGCATGACCTCGCTCATTCGCGGGTTCGACCAGTCGCTGCGCGATTCGATCCGCGAACTGGGTCCGAAGACGATCTTCGTGGCGAAGTTCAGCGGGATCAGTTTCGCCGCCGGCAAGGAGTTCACCGAGCTGATCAAGCGGCCGGTTCTCACGGTCACAGACGCGAAGGCGATTGCGCGCGACTGTTCGTCGGTCGACATGGTCGACGTGTGGCTCGGCGCGTGGGGGCAGCCGACCCGCGAGCGCGCGCACTACCGCGGTGAGCGCACCAAGGAGCTGTCGATCCTGGGTGTGACGCAGAACTTCGCCCAGGTGAACTTCCTGAAACTCGAGGCGGGTCGGTTCTTCAACGAGGGGGAAGTGCAGCGTCGCCGGCGCGTGGCCGTGCTGGGCCAGACGCCGTACATCTCGCTGTTCCAGAACGTCGACCCGATCGGCAAGAAGATCCGCGTCGGCTCGGACCAGTACACGGTCATCGGGGTCGTCGGCAAACGGCCCAGCCCGGGTGGGTTCAACGTCGGCGCGGACGACTTCATCGTCATTCCCTACACGACCTACGAGAAGTACTACGGGCGCACGGGAGGCGCCGAGCGAGTGCGTGTGCATGGAACCACCGTCGGCGCTGCAGCATTCAGAAGCGCGATGATTGCGATCGTCCCTAGAGAGGAGGTGACGCGCGATCGAGCGATGGAAGAGGTGCGCGAGGTCATGCGCGTCCGGCACGGGCTGCGCCTCGATCAGCCGGACGATTTCGACCTCATCACGCAGGACGCCGCGCTGAAGGTGTGGGATCAGGTCACGCAGGCGATCTTCCTCGCCCTCGTCGTCATCTCGTCGATCGCGCTCATGGTCGGCGGCATCGGTGTCATGGCGATCATGACCATCAGCGTGACCGAACGCACGCGCGAGATCGGCGTGCGCAAGGCGCTGGGCGCCCGCCGCCGCGAGA
>CAYHSN010000494.1:0-3021 GCA_964359235.1 uncultured Vicinamibacterales bacterium
GGTCCTCGGGGATCGTCAGGGCCGGCTCGATCGTGAAGATCATGCCGGGCTTGAGGACCTCATACGGCGGGTTCACGTCGTGCACTTCCATGCCGACCATGTGACCGAGGCTGTTGCCGCGGCTGTTCTTGTAGCCCTGCACGAACCGCTCGGCCGCCGCCTTGATCTTGGGGTTCGTGAAGGTGAACGACGCCATGATGGCGTCCATCTTCGCCGCGGCGTCCTTCAGGATCTCGCGCGGCGCCACGTTCGGCCTGATCGACGTCATGAGCGCCTGGTAGAGCTTCAGGTAGATGCCGTACAGCTCCTTCTGCTCGGCGCTGAACGTCCCGTTGATGGGAAACATGCGCGTCACGTCGGAGGTGTAGTACTTGAAGTCGGGCGCGTAGTCGAAGAGCACGAGTTGGCCGTCCTTCGTCTGGCTCTGCGCGGCATGGTAGTGCGGGTACGCCGCGTTCGTGCCCGACGCGACGAGCGCGAAGTAGCCAATATCCTGCGCGTTGTGCTTCTTGAAGACATAGTCGGCGATCGCCTCGAGCTCGTACTCGTACATGCCGGGCTGCGCCGATCGCATCACGTCCATCTGGGCCAGCCCCGCGATGCGCGTGGCCTCGCGGATGAGCGCGATCTCGCGCGGGCTCTTGATGAGACGCATCGCGTCGAGAATCGGATCGAGGTCCTTGATCTCCGAGCTTGCAGCCTGCGTCTTCACCTTCTCGATGAACACCTTCTCGCCCGACGTGCGGCCGTCCCACGGATCGGCGAGCGACTTCTGCTCGTGGCTGTTGGAGTAGCCGGGCGTGCCGGCGCCGAGCGCCTCGGGCCGGTGCGGGAGATACAGCACGCGTCCCTCGGTGGCGAGTTGGGTGAGCGCCGCCGCGAACTCGGCGCGCGCCTTCACGTCCTCGATGCCGGTGATGCGCGCGGCCTCGGGGCCCGGCACGAGCGTCGGCCCCTCGGACCGCTCGGCCCGCTCGTCGCGCGGCAGCACGAAGAGCGTCGAGCGCTTCGCCTTGCCGTCGATCACGAGGATCGCGCGCGGGACCTCGACGCCGGTCAGGTAGAAGAACTGGTTATTTTGTCTGAACTTGTGGTACGAGGCCAGCTCCGTCGTTCCGATCACGATGGCCGCGGCGTCGCCGATCTGCTGCACCACGCGCGCGCGGCGCGCGGCGAACTCCTCGGGCGGGAGCGCGTCGGTGAAGAGCGGCTGCGCGCCGGCGACGGCAGCGACAAGCAGCACGCCCAGTGCGAGCCGTGAGCGTCGAACCTTCATTGGAGCCTCCACGAACGGGCCGACCAAGGTCCGGCCCCTACGCCTGTGAGCTGAGAGCTGGAAGCTGACAGCCGGGAGCTTCGGATTATATGATGGCCGTTCCTGAGGTGCCACCGATGAGCCGCCTGGCTCACCTCACCTACACGCGTTTTCCCCAGCCGGGCACCGTGCCGCCGGGCGATGAGCACTACTCCTGCCGGGTCTACTTCCACCGGCTCGGCGACGATCAGGCGAAGGACGCGCTCGTGTTCGAGCGGCCGGACGATCGCGAGATCGTCTTCGCGACCGCGCTCACCGGCGATGACCGGCAGCTCGTCATCGCGGCGTTCAAGGGCGCGAGCGACACCAGCGAGATGTTCGTGCTGACAAGCTCTCCCAGTCTACCCTCGTCAATCAGCAGCTCGTGCTGGCGATCGGATCGGTCACGGGCCTGAGCGGCCGGGCGAAGGACGAGGAGCTAGGAAAGGGCTCGCGCTCGACGGCGCGCGGCCCGTGCTGCTGAGCGGGTATGGCGGGTTCAACATCAGCGTCACACCAGCCTTCGATCCGTCTGTCTTCGTCATGGCGAAGAAGTTCGCGGGGCGTCTGCAAGCGGCGACCGGCGCAACCGCGCCAATCCTGATCCGCGTCGAGACCAAGGCGGGGCACGGCGGCGGAAAACCGGTGACGAAAGTGATCGACGAGGACGCGGACATCTACGCGTTCCTGTTCAGAACCCTGCGAATTCCCACGGAATGACCACGGAAAACGTCCCCGGCCACCAAGCACAACTCAGCAGCCATCAATTATCAATCACTCAGCAATCAACAATCAGCAATCGGCAATGCCTACAGAGAATCCAGGAACTCCCTCCACGCTCTGAAGTACTCCTCCCCTCCTACCAGGTAGGTGTCGTTATGGCCGGCGCCGCGGATGAGATAGAAGCGCTTCGGCGGGCGTGCGAGGTCGAAGATCCGCTGGGCGTGCGCGAGCGGGACGATCTCGTCGCGGTCGCCGTGCAGGATGAGCTTCGGCACCTCGACCGCGGCGATCTTCGCTTCGACGTCGAAGCGCGATCGAATGAGGACCGCAGGGATGAACGGATAGTGCGCCCGCGCCATGGCCGGCACCGACAGGAACGGTGTCTCCAGAATCATGGCCGCGGACGGCCGGGTGAGCCCTACCTCGACCGCGACGGCCGCGCCGAGCGAGCGGCCGAAGAGGACGATGCGTTCCGGGCCGAAGCCGCGCCGGACTGCCTCGTCATACATCGCGAAACCGTCGCGATAGAGGCCGGCTTCGTCGGGCTTCCCCTCGCTCAGGCCGTACCCGCGGTAGTCCACGAGCAGGATGTCCAGCCCGAACCGGTCGATGAGCCGCTTGGCGTTGTCGAGGCGGTGGCTGATGTTGCCGGCGTTGCCGTGGAACCAGACCAGGACCCGCGCGCCGCGGCCGTGCAGCCACCATCCATGCAGGCCCACGCCATCGTCCGCGGTCAGGCGCACCTCGTCGGCGTCAAGATCATAGTCGCGCGGACGCGCATCGAGGGTGCGCGAGGGGAAGTAGAGGAACGAGGACTCGAGCGCGAGCATGAGGAACACCACGATCGCCCACGCGATCAGGGCGAGCGCGGCGGGACGAAAGAGGTGACGCAGGCTCACCGGCTGCCGTTTCCGATCACGTCGTCATACAGGTCAAGTCGGCCACGAAGACACGAAGGCACGAAGGTTGGTTCACTTGCGAAACCAGCCACGAAGACACGAAGG
>CAYHSN010000495.1:0-3012 GCA_964359235.1 uncultured Vicinamibacterales bacterium
GGCCCGCGCGCCCCCCGGGCCCCGCCACCCCCGGCTGCGCCGCGGCCAGGGGGCGCCCGTCCCCCAGCCCCGCCCACGCGCGGGGCGAAGCCGGCGCGCCGAGCGGCCGCCAAGCCCGCGAGGCGCCGCGCGCCGGTGCGCAAAGCGTCGCGCTCGCAGAAACGGAAGTAGATCCTGCCGTTCTTGCGCTTTTCCCGTGACAAGCGAGGGTACGAAAGCACCTTCGTGATGCACGCCTTCCGCGAGCACGGACGCGGTCAGCCGCGCATTCTGTACTGGTTCCGCACGCCGCCCAACGTGCGCGTCGGGCGGGCGGCGCTCGATGAGGAGGCTATCCGGTCGATCGAGGAGAGCCATCCAGGCCTGGAGTTTGACTGGACCAGGATTCTGAAGCCGGCGCCCCCTGTCGAGCCGCCGCCACGGCCTGACCGGCGCGGCCGGCCTCGCCGCGACGCGGCGAGGCCAGGGCGGTCCGGCCGGCCGGCGCGCGAGGCGCGTGGGGACGCGTCGCCCGCGGTGATCGCGGCGGCGCCCGCTGCGCCGGCAGTTCCGGAAGCGCCCGCGGCGCCGAGGGTCCTGGAGGAGCCGATCGCCGAGTGGACCGCAGAAGAACTCGAACGCGGCGTCGAGTCGGTGGAAACCATGGAGCTCCCCCCCGCGCGGCACGTCGAAGAGCGGCTCGGCCGGGAGGGTCTCGACCGGTTGCGCGCGCGCTACGCCGAGCTGCTGGCGCGCATCGCCGAGCGCGTGTCCGACCCCGTGCGCCTCGAAGAACTGCGCGGGCAGGCTGAACGTCTTAACCCTGACACGTGGGTGACCGACGAAGAAGTGCGCCAGGGTATCGAGCAGTTCGACGCGGCGTCAGATGCGCTGCGCGCTCGCCTGGGGCGCCGCAAGCGGCGCCGGCGCGGCGGGGCGAGGCGGAGGAAGGCGCGTCTCGCGCGCCTCGAAGGGGCCCAACCGGGCGGCCAGCCATCCGGGCCGGACGGTGCGAGCGGCGGGGACCCTCCGGATAACGGAGATCCGACCGTATAATAGGGACATGTTCCAGCGTGGTGTGCGGCTGGCGTTGGTGTGCCTGATCGTCGGTGTGGCAGCCCTCCTGGCACGCGCCCAGACGCCGCCGGCTGCGCAGCAGCCCCCGCGGCCTGTCCCCGCCCCCGGCGAGCAACGGCCGGTGTTTCGCGCGTCGATCGACATCGTCACGACCGACGTCATCGTGCGGGACACGCGCGGTCAATTTGCCGCGGACCTGAAGGAAAGCGACTTCGAAATCTACGAGGACGACGTCGTTCAGAAGATCGCGTCCATGGTGCTGGTGCACGGCGGGCGCACGTTCAATCAGCTCACGGCCCCGCCGGCTCCTCCGCAGGAGGGGATCATCCTGCCGCCGCCACGGCCGACCAGCGACGCCGCCGGACGCATCTTCCTGTTGTTTGTCGACGATCTGCACCTGGACTTCCGGAACACGGGTCGCATCCGCGAGCTGTTCAAGAAGATCGCCAAGGAACTTGTCCACGAAGGCGACATGTTCGGCATCGTCTCGACGGGGCCGTCGTCGCTGGCGATCGACCTGACGTATGACCGAAGCCGGATCGATGAGGCGATCAAGAAGATCTCGGGGTCGGGGCTGAAGCCCTCGGACATCATTCAGGGGCCGGAGAGCTCGGAAGGACCGTCCGAGGTCCGGTATCGGGCGCACGTCGCGTTCTCGACGGCGTACGACATCATGAAGAACCTCGAGCAGGTGCACAACCGGCGCAAGGCGGTCATCTACGTCAGCAACGGGTACGACTTCAACCCGTTTCCCGAAGGACGCAAGGGCGAGGACCCGTTCTTCGGCGGGCGGTACGGGCAGACGCGGGAGGAAGGCGAGCAGGAGAACCCGTTCCTGCGGCAGGGCCAGCAATTCGCTGCGGCCGATCTGGCGCGGGAACTGGCCGAGCTGACGCGGGCCGCCAACCGGGCCAACGCCACGATCTACACAATCGACCCGCGGGGGCTGGTCGGGGGGCCGGACCTCGACGAGCAGATCGATCCGACGGAATGGTACAACTACGTTCGCAACTCCACTGACAGCCTGCGCGTGCTGGCCGAGGAAACCGGTGGCACGGCGGTGGTCAACCAGAACGACTTCGACAAGGCCCTCAAGCGGATCGACGCGGAGACGAGCGACTATTACGTGCTCGGCTACTACTCGTCGAATCCGGATCCCCTGAAGCGGACCCGGCGGATCGTCGTCAAGGTGAAACGGCCGGACCTGACGGTCTGGTCGCGGACGTCGTACAGCCTGAAGTCCCTGCCCAGCTCCACGTCCCGCTGAGCTTGGGGATCGTCGGGCTTCGCTTTTCGCGAAGACCACCGCCAGATCGTACTGCTATACTGGGACCGAATTCCGGCACGGTCACGGAATCATCAATGTTGGAGTGATTCAATGAAGCGCTTGCTGACAGGCACGGTCTGGCTCAGTTGCAGGACACTCGCCGTTCTCACGTTGGGCGCCCTGTTGTGCCCGATGAATGACGCTCGCGCGCAGGGCGTGACCACAAGCTCCGTCACCGGCATCGTGAAGGACGCGCAGGGGCTGCCCGTCCCGGGCGCAAGCGTCGTCGCGGTACACGAGCCTTCGGGAACCACTTATGAGGCCGTCACGCTTGGCGACGGGAGGTTTTCCATCCCCGGCATGAGGGTCGGCGGTCCGTACACCGTCACGGCTTCGCTCAGTGGATTTCAACCCCAGGCGACCAAGGATGTCTTTCTCAATCTCGGTATTGCCACGGATCTCGTGCTGACTTTGCGTACGGTGGCTATTGAGGAAGTCATCACCGTCACGGCGCAGTCTCCCGTGTTCAGCTCGGAGCGGACCGGCGCTGCCACCGCCGTGAGTCGGGAGGCGATTGCCACGCTTCCCACGATTTCAAGGCGCCTCGAGTCCTTCGTCCGCCTGACCCCTCAGGCCGGTGCGAACTTGTCCTTCGCCGGAGTCGACAATCGACTCAACAACATCACCGT
>CAYHSN010000496.1:0-3011 GCA_964359235.1 uncultured Vicinamibacterales bacterium
CGGCACTGACTATTAGGGAAGAACCCTGGTTTCTACGGGGGATGTCGTCAGGGGAGTCCCTGGTTGATGGGTCAGGGGATTAGGGGTCTTGCAGCCATGAACCGGTCCATTGTGCTCAGAATCCAAGCCGCAGGCCAAGCTGGGCCTGTCGCGGGAAACCTCCGCCGCGCAGCGACTGCAAGATGAGGAAGTTCGACAACCGCAGGTCGCCGCTCGGCGGAACCGGTAGCCAAACCGCATGTCTGTCTGCCTGAAGGAGGGCGTCCTCGGCACTTCGACGCGGCCGCTGACCACGATGCTAAAATAGCCGTGTTGTCGAGCACATCGAGCGGGTCCTCGCCCGGAATCGTTCCCTTATCCGACGGACAGTTGCAGTTCTGGTGTTTCGAGACCTGAACTCTGGGACTCGATTGCGTCAGCATGAGCAAGCTAGGTCGCAGGCCGACAACTGACACGCCGCGCGCGGCAGCCGCGCCGCGGCGGCGGCGTCGCACGATCGGGCTTGCGCTGGCCGTCCTCGCGGCGCTGATGATGCTGGCCGCCATCCCCGCGGTACGGCGTATGGCGGGTTTGGCGCCGGCCGCGCGCGCGGTGCCACCCAACATCCTGCTGATCACCCTCGACACGACGCGCGCGGATCGTGTCGGCGCGTACGGGTACCGCCTCGGACGCACGCCGCACCTCGATCGACTCGCCACCGAAGGCGTCCTGTTCGAGCGCGCCGTCGCGCCGGCGCCGATGACGCTGCCATCGCACGCCAGTCTGTTCACGGCGCTCTATCCGTTCACGCACGGCGTCAGGAACAACGGGCATTTCTACCTGAGCGACAAGCTCCCGACGCTCGCGACCGCGCTGCACGATCGCGGCTACCGCACGGCCGCCTTCGTCAGCGCCTTCAGCATCGACCGGCGCTACGGGCTGGCGCGTGGGTTCGATCACTACGACGACCATCTCGAGCCCGCCGCGGCGCACGCCGTCAACGTCGAGATCGAGCGGAGAGGCGATCGCACGGCGCTCGCGGCTGGGAAGTGGCTGGAGCAGGCCGCGCGCGGCGCGTCCGCGTCGGCGGCCCCCTCGCCCTTCTTCGTCTGGCTGCATCTCTTCGATCCGCACGAACCCTACGATCCGCCGCCGCCGTTTCGTGACGCGTTCGCCGATCGCCCGTACGACGGCGAGATCGCGTTCGATGACGCGGTGGTCGGATCGGTGCTTGCCCGGCTCGATCGCCTGGGGCTGCGCGCCTCGACCCTCGTCGCGATCGTCGGCGACCACGGAGAAAGCCTCGGCGACCACGGCGAGGTGACGCACGCGGTGTTCGTCTACGAGGCCGCGCTGCGCGTGCCCATGATCCTGTGGTGGCCCGGCCGTCTGCCTGCGGGCACGCGGGTCCCGGCGCTCGCGCGTGTGATCGATCTGGCGCCGACGCTGCTGGATCTCGCCGGCCTGCCGCCGCTCCCCGGCGCGCACGGGCAGAGCCTGATGTCGCTCGTGCGCGGTGGCGCGCTCGGACCCTCCTCCGCCTACGCCGAGACGTACTTCCCGCTCTTCTACATGAACTGGGCGCCGCTGCGCTCGATCCAGGACGATCGATGGAAGTTCATCGATGCGCCCGCGCCGGAGCTGTACGACCTCTCGAAGGATCCGCACGAGCAGACGAACGTGGCGGAGCGCGAGCCCGCGCGGACCGCGGCGTTGCGGCGGGCGCTCGACTCGCTGACCGGCGGCGGAGAGGGAACGATGGCAATGGGGAGGATGGACCACGAGGCGCTCCAGAAGCTGGCT
The DNA here is from genome assembly GCA_964359235.1 of uncultured Vicinamibacterales bacterium. Lineage (GTDB taxonomy): Bacteria > Acidobacteriota > Vicinamibacteria > Vicinamibacterales > JAHECP01 > CAYHSN01. Next base: position 1,783 of record CAYHSN010000496.1, read on the forward strand.
GCGCTCGGGTACATCGGCGCGCCGGGGCACACGGCCGGTCCGGGGGCGTCCGGCGCCCGGCCGGATCCGAAGGTGATGATCGGCGTATTCAACCGGCTTCGGGAGGCCAACGTGGCCCTGCGCGAGGGCCGGCTGGCCGAGGCGGAGGCGATCGCGCGCGATGTCCTCGGTCGCGATCGCGACAATGCCTTTGCGCTCCAGGTCCTTGCCAGCGCCCGGATGGATCAGGGCCGTTACCGCGACGCGATTGAGGGCTACCGCGCCTATCTGGCACTCGTGCCGACGAGCGCCGATGCGCATCACTGGATCGCGATCTGTCACCTGCGCCTGGGCGACCGCGACCGCGCGCTCACCGAGGAAGAGGCGGCGCTCGCCATCGACCCGCGCCACGCCGACGCGCTCGCCCTCCGCGCCGGGCTGTTGGCCGGGCGTGGCCGCCTCGACGAGGCGATCGCGTCGCTGCGCGCGGCGGTCGAAACCGACCCCGACAAGCCACCCCTGCGCGTCGCGCTTGCCGACTTTCTGGTGGATGCGGGCCGGTTCGACGAGGCTGAGGCGGAATATCGTCGCGCGCTCGAGCGGCAGCCGGAGAATCCGAACGCCCACACCGGCTACGGCGTCCTGCTCGCGGCGCGCGGTCAGGCCGATCGCGCGATCGCCGAGTTCAAGCGCGCCCTCGAGCTGCGCCCGGACCACGACGAAGCGCGCCTCGGCCTCGCGGAGGCCTTCGACCGGCTCGGCCGCCGGCAGGACGCGCGGGTCGAGTACGAACGGCTCGCGTCGGGCCGGGCCACGCGCCCCGACATCAGGCAGGCCGCGCGCGATCGGCTGGCGAAGCTGAACCCGCGGTAAGAAGCCACGGAGCTTCTCGATCAAACGACGAGCGTCGCGCCTCACTCGGGACCCGCAACTCGCGACCCGCGACCGCGGATCACGGCACCCGCGCGATGATGTTCGACACGTTCCGCTTCCGCAGCAGCTCGTTGAACGCGCCCAGATCTTTGCTGAGCAGGCTGTCGAGCTGGCTGAGGTGGGTGCCCAGCCGGTCCTCCAGCACCTTGTGCACCTCCGCCTGCTGTGAGGTGGGCTTGAAGTCGGCGCTCATCAGGCCGTTGGCCAGATAGCCGAACTTGCCGAGGAGCTTCGCCCCCCAGCGCACGCCGTCCTGGCCGCGTCCCGTCAGTCGGAGGTCGACGAAGTTCTGCTCGAGGTCGGCGAGCTTCCGGTCC
>CAYHSN010000497.1:0-3000 GCA_964359235.1 uncultured Vicinamibacterales bacterium
CGCGGTCAAGGTGCCGATGTTCCCGTTTCACACGTGGCTGCCCGACGCGCACACCGACGCGCCGACGGCGGGCTCCGTGATCCTGGCGGGCATCCTCCTGAAGATGGGGACCTACGGCTTCATCCGCTTCAGCCTGCCGATCCTCCCCGAGGCCAGCCATTACTTCGTGCCCATGATGGCCTGGCTCTCGATCATCGGCGTCGTCTACGGCGCGCTCGTGGCGATGGCGCAGCAGGACTGGAAACGGCTCGTGGCGTACTCGAGCGTCAGCCACCTCGCCCTGGTCATGCTCGGCATGTTCGCCCTGACGCCGGTCGGCATCATGGGCAGCATCCTCCAGCAGATCAACCACGGCATCTCGACCGGCGCGCTCTTCCTGATTGTCGGCATCGTCTACGAGCGGCGCCACACGCGCATGATCTCGGAGTACGGCGGGCTGTCGAAGATCATGCCGGTCTACGCGGCCGTGTTCATGATTATGATGTTGTCGTCGATCGGCATGCCGGCGCTCAACGGCTTCATCGGCGAGGTGCTCATCCTGCAGGGCATCTTCGTCGTGAGCAAGATGTGGGCGGCCGTGGCGGCGAGCGGCATCGTGCTGGGCGCGGCCTACATGCTCTGGCTCTACCAGCGGACGATGTTCGGCAAGGTGGAGAACCCGAAGAACGAAAACCTGAAGGACCTCAACCTGCGCGAGTTCGCCACCTTCGTGCCGCTCATCATCCTCGCGGTGTGGATCGGGCTCTACCCAACGCCGTTCCTGAACCGGCTGACCACGTCGGTCGATCGCGTCGTCGCGCGCGTCAACTCGGTGTACGCGCCGCGGAACGCGCAGGCGACAGGCGCTGCGAAGAACGCCGCGGATTGCGACCCGGTGACGACGACGGCCGCGGGCGCGACCACGACCGCCAGCGCGGCGACCTCGTCGAATCCGTTCGGCATGGCGGCGCCTTGCGGTGACCAGGCCGGACAGCCGCCGGCCACACCGCAGCCCGTCGCCGCGGCGCAGGATGCGCCCAGGCCTGAGGGGGGCGGTCGCTGATGGTCGCCGGCTTCTCCTTCCAGGACTTCTACTACCTGCTGCCCGAGCTGGTGCTCACTGCCGGCGCGCTCCTGCTGCTCGTCGTCGACGTCTTCACGCCGCGCGACCGCCAAGGCCTGCTGATCTGGTTGGCGGTCGCGGTGCTCGTCGCGACCGGCGCGGCGCTCGCGCCGACGGCCGGCGTCAACCTCACCGTCGCGCGGGACCTCGTCGCCGTCGACAGCTTCGCCTTCTTCTTCAAGGTCGTCTTCCTGCTCGCCGCCGCGATCACCCTCCTCATGTCGGCGCGCTATCTCGAGGTCGAGGGCGTGCGGGCCGGGGAGTACGGCTTCCTCGTGCTCTGCGCCACGCTCGGCATGATGTTCATGGCCGGCGGCATCGATCTGGTGACGATCTTCATCGGCCTCGAGACGATGGCCGTCTCGTTCTACGTGCTGACGGGCTTCATCAAGCCGAACCGGCGCTCGAACGAGGCCGCGGTCAAGTACTTCCTGCTCGGCGCGTTCTCGCTCGGCCTTCTGCTGTACGGCATGTCGCTGCTCTACGGGCTGACGGGCACGACGAACCTCCGGAACATTGCCACGGGGCTCGCCAGCGCGGAGGGCGGACTGATGCTGCCGCTTGCCGTCATCCTGGTGGCGGCCGGCGTCGGCTTCAAGATCGCCGCCGTGCCGTTCCACATGTGGGCGCCCGACGTGTACGAAGGCGCGCCCACGCCGATCACCGGCTTTCTCTCGGTCGGATCCAAGGCCGCCTCGTTCGCGATGCTGTTTCGGATCTTCATCGAGGGCCTGCCCGCGTTCCGCTTCGAGGGCCTGAGCGTCGTCTTCGGCGAGCCGATCGGCTGGACGACGGTGTTCTACGTGCTCGCCGTCGTGACCATGACGGTGGGGAACCTGACGGCCATTACGCAGAGCAACCTGAAGCGATTGCTCGCCTACTCGTCGATCGCGCACGCCGGGTACGTGCTGATCGGCGTCGTGGCCGGATCGGCGCGCGGGGTGGCCGCGGCGCTCATCTACTTGTTCATCTACACCTTCATGCAGCTCGGCGCCTTCGCCGTCATCGTCCTGCTGCGCCGGCGCGATGTCGTGGGCGACGAGCTGAAGGATCTGAGCGGCCTCTACTTCCGGAGCCCGCTCGCGGCGATCGCGATGCTGGTGTTCATGCTGTCGCTCGGCGGCATCCCGCCGACGGCGGGCTTCATGGGCAAGTTCTGGGTGTTCAGCGCCGCCATCGAGTCGGGCTACGTCTGGCTGGCCGTCATCGGCGTGCTCAACAGCGCCCTCTCGCTCTACTACTACGTGCGCGTCATCGTCTTCATGTGGATCAAGGAAGAGACGCTGGGATCGCCGATCGCGATGGCGCCGGCCCTCGGGCTCGTGATCGCGGTCGCCTTGTTGGGCACGCTCGTCTTCGGCGTCTACCCGGCGCCGCTCTTCGACTTTGCCGAGGCGTCGGCCGCCACGCTGGGCACGGCCGCGAGCTCGCTCGTCGGGCTGCGCTGACGAGCCCGCGAGGTCACCGCGGAGAGCGCGAAGCGCACAGAGCAGGATCCGACCGAGAGACCGCAGAGAAGCCCGATGGCTTCTCTCCGCGAACTCCGCGGTCCGATGCCGATGAGCCTCTCCGTAATACAAACCCGCAAGATCTTGTTTTTCTGACAAGAAGTTCCTGGAGTCGGTCCGAGCGCTGAGCGGGTTTGTATTACTAGAAGCGGCGGGCCCGTGGGCCCGCCGCCTAGCGCGGGTGAGCCCTCAGTTTGGTTGCGGCTCAGCCGCGCTGTGGTCTCTGCGGTCAATCTCTTGGTGGTCTCCGCGAACTCCGTGGTGATATCCTCCGCGGTGCGCTCAGCGGACTCCGCAGCGTGGGCATGACTGATCGCAAGACTTCCGCCGACACGGTGCGCACCATCGGGGCGCTCAGCACGGTCGGGTTGTCGTTCGTGCTGGCGATCG
>CAYHSN010000498.1:0-2986 GCA_964359235.1 uncultured Vicinamibacterales bacterium
ACCAGTTCTCGTACACCGTGCTCGTCCAGAGCACGGAGTCCCAGTCCGGATTCGGCGACGCGCTCATCAACTACCGGTTTCAACTGCTGGAGGAAGGGCCAGGGCGTCCTGCCTTTTCTCCGCGCGTGAGCCTCGTCGCGCCGAGCGGCAGCTCGGCGCGCGGGCTCGGCGGCGGATCCCCGGGCGTGCAGGTGAACCTGCCGTTCAGCAAGCAGGCACGGGACGTGTTCTGGCACTGGAACGCCGGATTCACGTGGCTGCCGTTCGCCGACGCGAACCTCGACGTGGGCCGGCACGCCGAGGCGAACCTCTTCTCTCCGTTTCTGGCGGCGAGCGCCATCTGGCGCGCGCGGCCGATGCTGCACCTGATGCTGGAGCACGTGCTCGTGTTCGAGCACGCGGTCGTGGCGCCGCTCAGAACCAATCGGAGCGCGCACCTCACGGTGTCGCCGGGGTTGCGGTGCGGGTGGAACGTCGGTGACCGCCAGCTCGTGGTGGGTCTCGCGGCGCCCGTCACCTTCGACGGCGGCGCGACGGCGGCCGCGCTGGGTTATCTGTCGTACGAACTGCCCTTCCGCCGGCCGTGACCGGCGTCGCCGTCGCGTCCGCCTTCCGGCGGACCGCTCTGGTCCGGCTAAAGCCGGACCCTACAGAGACTCCTCGCCGTAGCTGGCGAACGAGGTCGGCGTCTCCCACACCCGCACCACGATGACGTCGAAGCCGAGCGCGCGGCCCTGATCGAAGATCAGCTTCGCGATACGCTCGACGGTCGGGTTGCTGTCGAGCACGTAGATCGGCTCACCCAGCGCGCGCAGGGGCCCGACGAGCGGATCGTCGTGACGCAGGATCATCTTGTGATCGAGCTCCCGATCGATCCACCCTTTGACGAGCCGCTTGATGTCGCTGAAGTCGGCGACCATGTTGCGCCGGTCGAGCTTGTCGGTGCACACCTCGATCTCGGCGACGGCGTTGTGCCCGTGCGGGTGCTTGCAGATGCCGTCGTAGTCGAGCAGGCGATGGCCGTAACAGAAGTCGATGCGTTTGGTCACGCGATACATGGGATCCTTCGTGTCTTCGTGGCTTCGTGCCTTCATCGTGAGCTGATCCGATGGTAGACCCTCGTTCGAAGCACGGTCAAGAAACGGCCGTGCTCTTCTCGGGCGGACTGGACAGCGCGGTGCTCGTCGCCCACCAAGCGCGGCACGGCGTCGTGCACCCGATCTACGTCGCGGTCGGACTGGCGTGGGAGCCGATCGAAGAGCGTGTCGTCGCGCGGCTCATGGCCTCCGGCGCGTTCGCCGATCGCGTGCGGCCGGTCGTCCGGCTCGCGGTCGACATGCGCGACGTGTACCCGGCGTCGCACTGGGCCGTGCGCGGGGAGCCGCCCGCCTATCACACGCCGGACGAGGACGTGTACATCGAAGGCCGCAACGTGGTGCTCTTGGCGAAGGCGGCCGTCTACGGCGCGCGCAACGGCATCGGGCGCCTGGCTATCGGCCCGCTCGCCGGCAATCCGTTTCCCGACGCCACGGCCGAGTTCTTTGCCGCGATGGCCAGGGCGCTGTCACTGGGCCTCGCGTGCGACCTCACCATCGCCGCGCCGTTCGCGGATCTGCACAAGGAGGATGTGATTCGGCTAGGCGCCTCGCTCGGCGTGCCGCTCGAGCTGACGCTCTCCTGCATGAATCCGGTGGGAGACGGGCACTGCGGGCGGTGCAGCAAGTGCCGCGAGCGGCAGCACGCGTTCGCGTCCGCGGGCGTGAAGGACCTCACGAAGTACGCCGCGCCTCCGCCGGACTGAGAGGTGTCGGCCACATCGGGCCGAGCCCTTCGACGCCGCTCAGGGCAGGCCCTTCGGCTCCGCTCAGGGCAGGCAAGCTCGGCCCCTACGCCATCGGTCGTGTCCGGCTTCCCTGGCCCGAGCCCAGTCGAGGGCAGCCGGACCTGCGTCTGTCCCGGCGCCGGATCAGGACACGCGCAGGTGAATCGAGCCGTCGTTGGTGCGGATCTTGATCTCGCGGCCGCCTGCGCCGAGGCGTCCTCTGAGCGTGCCGCGATCGATCTTGCCCGCGCTCATCGTGACGTCGTGATCCGATGTCACACGCCCGTCGCCGGTGTGCGCGTCGAGATCGGCGGAGAACTCGCCCGGCAGGTACACGACGACGCCGCCGTCGCCGGTCGAAACGACCCAGTCGTCGGTCATGGCGCTCCCGGGCTCGGCACGCAGGGTGACCGACCCGTCGCCCGTTCGCACGCGCACCGCCCCGAGGCGGCCTGACGCGCTCACGCCGCCGTCGCCGGTCGTCACGTCGAGCGTGCCCGCCACGTCCTGCAACGTCACCGATCCGTCGCCCGTGTCGACGGTGATGTCGCCCTGGAGATCGGCGGCCTTCACGTTGCCGTCACCGGTCCTCAGCTCGATGCGTCCCTCGACCCGGTCGATGGTGATCGCGCCGTCGCCGGTTCGCGCCAGCACGTTCGCCTTGCGCGGCACGGTGGCGACGATTCGCGCGCTGCGCGAGACGCGCATGCCGATGCCCAGGAACGCCTCACCGCCCGCTGGACGCCGCACTTCGATCTGCACGCGGTTGCCGGTGCGGTCCGCGGTCACCTGAATCGACTCGACAGCCTCGCGCGTGTGGCCGCGCCGCTCGACCTCGACGAGCACCTCGCTGCGATCCCACGTGTGCACGTCGATCGATCCGTCGAAGGTGACCAGATGCACATCGGGGTTCTCCGAGACCTCGAATCGTTTCTCCTCGCGCGCAACATGGCCCTGGGAATCGACGTTGACCACACAGGCGCCCGAGGCGGCGGCCGCACTCAGAACCAGGATGACGATCGCGAGCCCGCGCCGGCACGACATGAAGACACCTCCCCCGGCTATGGCTATAGACGGGACCGTGGATGGCAGGGTTCCCCCGTTCCGACTGCTGATTGCCGAGTGCTGATTGCTGATTGGCAGAATCGCGAATCTGGATCCCCA
>CAYHSN010000499.1:0-2983 GCA_964359235.1 uncultured Vicinamibacterales bacterium
CGGCGAGCCCGGCGTCAAGTTTTTCCGGAGAGGCAATTTCGGGGGGTCAAGGGGCAAAAGGGGTGCCTGAACGGACGAGGCCAGGGCAGGCGTGACTGTCGTTCGGCTGAGTGCTTGCCGTTCGGCTGAAGGCTTGCCGTTCGGCTGAAGGCTCGCCGTTCGGCTGATTCGATCGCCATTGGGCCCCACCGGTTGAACGCACGCACCTGAACGGCACGTCTGCGCCTGAACGGCAAGCCCCCACGCGAACGGCGAGTCTCCGCTTGAACGGCAAGCATACCAGTGAACGGCAAGGATCCAGCCGAACGGCTGCCGTCAGTCTGCCGAACGGAACGCGCTGATCCGTACCGCGGGCAGGCGCCGACCGTAGCGATACCACAGCCGCACGGCGAACAGCGCCAGCAGGATTGCGGCGTACATGAGCGGATCGCGCGTGTCGGCCTTCACCTTCCACCAGAAGTGCACGACGCCGCCTATCGCGCTCAGGTAGACCAGTCGGTGCAGGACCATCCACCGGCGGCCCAGCCGGCGCACCCACCCGGCGGTCGACGTGAGCGCCAGCGGGATCATCAGGACGAAGGCCGTGAAGCCCACCGTGATGTATGGACGCTTGGCGATGTCGGCCAGGATGAACCGCCAGGCGAAGAACTGGTCGATGCCGATGTAGATCGAGAAATGCAGTGTGCCGTAGAAGAAGGTGAACAGCCCGAGCATGCGCCGGACGCGGATCGCCTCGTGCCAGCCGCTCACCCGCCTGAGCGGCGTGATGGCCAGCGTGGCCAGCAGCAAGCGCAACGTCCAGCGGCCGGTGGTGAGCGTGATGGTCTCAATCGGATTGACGCCCAGCTCCCCACTCACCGCGCGCCAGACCAGAAAGAAGAATGGCGCCAGCGCGATGAGAAAAACGCCAGGCTTGACGACCCGCCGAAGCCACTGAGACCGAGTCATGACGCCAACCGAAATTGTCGCGCACCATGCCGCACGCGTGCTGGCACGCGGCACCACCACGATCCCAGCCACGAAGGCACGAAGAGGTGAGTGGGCTCCTTTTCGTGCCTTCGTGTCTTCGTGGCCCGTTCGCCGAATATGAATGCTGCGTGACATCAGTAGTACTTGTGCAAATCCATCCCCGCGTACAGGCCCGCGACCTGATCGCCGTACCCGTTGAACATCGCCGTCGGCCGCTTGAGGAACTCGCCGATGCGGCGCTCGCGCGCCTGGCTCCAGCGCGGGTGATCGACTTCGGGGTTCACGTTCGAGTAGAAGCCGTACTCCTGCGAGTTCTGAAGCGACCACGACGTCGGCGGCGGCTTCTCGACGAAGCGAAGCCGGACGATCGACTTGATGCTCTTGAACCCGTACTTCCACGGCACGACGAGGCGGATCGGCGCGCCGCTCTGGTTGAGCAGCGTCCTGCCGTAGAGGCCCACCGCCAGAATCGACAACGGATGAGTGGCCTCGTCCAGCCGCAACCCTTCAACGTAAGGCCACTCGAGCACCGGGCGCCGCTGCCCCGGCATCTCGGAGGGACGATACACGGTCGTGAACTCGACGAACTTCGCCTTGGGCGCCGGCTCGAACCGCCGGATCACGCCGCCGAGCGGGATGCCGATCCAGGGAATCACCATCGACCACGCTTCGACGCAGCGGAGCCGATAGATCCGCTCCTCGAGCGCCTGCGGGGTGATGAAATCCTCAAGGGCGTAATCGCCCGGTTTGTTGACGAGTCCTTCGACCGCGATCGTCCACGGCTTCGGCTTGAAACGCCCCGAGTAGCGCGCCGGGTCGCTCTTGTCGGTGCCGAACTCGTAGAAGTTGTTGTAGGTCGTGATGTCCTCGACGCTGTTCAGCTTCTCGCTCGTGCTGAACGCGCTCGTTCTGACGTTGGCAAGCGCGTCCTGCGCATACGCGGGCGTCACGACGCCCGGACCGGCCGCGGCGGCGCCTGCCAGCGCCCCAAGGGCGCCAAGGGCCGCGCCGGACGAAGCCCGGATGAACTCGCGGCGGTTCACGTAGAGACGCTCCGGGGTCACCTCGGACCAGCGAATGTCCGGCGCTTTTTTGATCAGCATAGGCGTGAGAGCTTACTGGTTACTGGCCACTGGTTGTCACTGGCTACTGGTTACTCACTCGTTCCTCGTTCCTCGTTCCTCGTTCCTCGTTCCTGCTACCGGCCACCGGTCGAGGCCAGAGGCTACACACAAGAACACCCCGGCCCGGCCGAATCATCCCGAACCCGTCGCTCTGTGGCAGTACCTCTATATTAAGATGACATCGTGTCCGAGCCCAGCCCAGACTGGCCGAAGCTGCTTTCGCTCCTCGACCACGAGCTGCGCACCCCGGCCGGTGTCGTGGCGGGCTACCTGCGCATGCTTCTGCAGGGACGCTCGGGCGATCTCACCGACGCCCAGCGAACACTGGCCGAGGCCGCGGATCGCTCGAGCGCGCGCCTGGCGGAGATCCTCGGCGAGCTGGCGGAGCTGGCGAAACTGGAGGCGGCCGGGGCGCCACTGACGAGCCAGACCGTCGCGCTGTCGGAACTGCTCTCACCGCTCCAGCAGTCCGTGGCGGGCTCCGATGCGGCCATCACCATTCACGGTGAGATCCCGGACGTCGACCTTCACGCCGATGTCACGCGCCTGCGGGCCGCGCTCGCGGCGCTCGCCTCAGCCGAGCGGCGCGACCAGGACGAGACGGCCGCCGTCGCGGTCCGGGCCTGGACCGAAGGCCGGAAAGATCACCTCGACGTGCTCGTCGCCGTCGGATCGCCGGACATCATCCGGGAAGTCGGCCCCAACGTCCGGGCGACGCGGCTGCCGTTCGACTGCTGGCGCGGCGGCCGCGGACTCGCCGTGCTCCTGGCGGCGCGGGTCGTCGCGCTCCACGATGGCGCGATCTGGACGCTGGCGACCAGGCCCGGCTCATCCGTGACGCTCGTGCGGCTCCCGGAGACGTCCAGCCAGGCCGCGTAGTCACGCCACCG
>CAYHSN010000500.1:0-2978 GCA_964359235.1 uncultured Vicinamibacterales bacterium
TCCCCGTTTCCCGTTCTCTGTTCTCTGTTCACCGGTTCGAGGGCGCGGACCACTACTAGATTAACGCTTATGGGGTGCAGGGGTCCCCGCCACTGAAGCGAATGGTGCGCAGGCGGCGCGGCCAGCCGCTCCACGTGTGTCTTCCAGGCCGACGGCGTCATCGTCTCGAGCTTCGGTACTTCGGCGGCGGCCACCGTCACGAGCCTGAGCGCGGGCAGAACCATCAGTTCCACCTCGCCGACCGGTGAGGCGGCGCGCTCGAGTTCCGCCAGTCTCGCCGCGCGCCATTCGTCGCCCGGGCTCGTGCGGGCCGCCAGGTAGGTCAGCGCCTGCAGGCCGGCGACACCTGCGGCCGACACGGCCTCGGCCAGCGGCATCAGCTCGGCGAGCGCCGCCGCGCGATCGATCGTGACGTCGATCGCGGGCCGGATGTCGCGCCAGCGCGCGAACAGATCCGCCAGCTCCTGACGGCCGGCCCTGAACGCAGGCGCGTCTGACAGGAGCTCGTCCACGAGCGACGCGACGCGCCACCGCGCTGTCGGCCCGGGCGGCATCGACAAACCGCGTGAGCGGCATCATTTGCGTCGCCGGACGCAGTTCAGGTCGCCTGTAGCCCTTGACCGGCTCGACCAGCTCGACGAGCGTCCGAAGCGCTTCGATGTCGGTGCCGCCGGCGAGCCGCCGCAGCATCATGTCGCGGTTCTTCTCGTGCTCGAGCCCCAGCTCCTCGAGCCGGACACTCAGCGTCTCGAGCCGGCGATACATGTCGTCCACGTCGGTCACCGTCGTCGGCGACCAGAGCCGCTCGGCGATCGCGCCGAGACGCGGCCAGACCCGAGAATCGACGGTTTCCGGCGAGACGTACTCGGACCACATGCACGCCTCGCCGCCCAGCACGCGCGCGGCCTCGGCTTCGGACAGCGCCGATCCGGACGGCAGCGGATCAACGGTGTAGTGCCTGGCCGCCGGCAGCATCAGGTCCAGATAGTACCCATTCGAGAGGATCCCCGAGTAGCCAGCGCGCGCGCCCTCGGCGAGCGACGCCTGCCCGCGCCATGACTGCACGACGCTGTCCTTCGGGAGATCGGGATGGAGGATCTCGTCCCACCCGACCATCTTCTTGCCGTGCTTGCGGAGGATCGCCGAAAGCCGCCGGTTGAAGTAGGCCTGCAGGGCGTGCGCGTCGGCGAGGCGGTTCTTCTTCATGAACGCCTGGATCGCCGCGTTCGCGCCCCACGCTGTGCCGTTGTTCTCGTCTCCTCCGATGTGCAGATACTCGTCGGGAAAGAGCGTGGCCATCTCGGCGAAGAACCCGTCGAGGAAGCGGTACACGTCCTCGCGCGTCGGATCGAAGGCCGGATCCATCACGCCCCAGCGGCGCTCAATCGCGTAGGGGCCCGGCAGGGCCGCCAGCTCGGGATGACCGACGAGCCAGCTCGTCACGTGGCCCGGCATGTCGAACTCCGGCACGACGCGAATGCCGCGCGCGGCCGCGTAGGCGACGATCTCGCGAATCTGGTCCTGCGTGTAGTAGAGGCCGTCGGAGCCGAGCGTGTGGAGCTTCGGGTAGCGTTTACTCTCGATCCGGAAACCCTGGTCCTCGGTCAGGTGCAGGTGCAGCACGTTCAGCTTCACCGCGGCCATGCCGTCGAGGTTGCGTTTGATCACCTCGATGGGCAGCCAGTGGCGGCACACGTCGATGAGCAGGCCGCGCCATGGAAAGCGCGGCCGGTCATCGATGCGCACCGCCGGCAGGAAGAAGCCTTGGCGATCGCTGCCGGCGAGCTGCAGCAGCGTCTCGAGGCCGCGCAGGACGCCGGACGCTTCGACCGCGCGAAGCCGCGCCTGCCGTTCGTTCACCTCGATCGTGTACGACTCATCGTCGCGAAGTGACGGCAGGGCGCCGCCCGCGCGCGCACACTCGACGACGAGGGTGGCCGAGTCCGGCGCGGTCACGACCGGCGTGGAGAACTCGAGACCCGTGCGTCCCTGCAGGCGCCGGAGGGCACGCGCCACCGCCGCCTCGACGCGCGGGTCGCGACAACCGGCGACACTCACACTGAACGCGGTCGTGATGGCGAGGCGGCCGTCGCTGAACTCGACGCTGGCTGGAACCGGCATCAGGTCGTGCGGCCGAGGAGCGGGTTGCGAGGACGCGCTGATCGGCCAAAGGGAGGTGAGCACGGCCAGCAACGGCAGGAGTTTCTCGATCATGGCCGAATCATAGGCGAAGATCGGGCCGTTCGGCTGGATCCTTGCCGTTCGGCTGACTGACGCTGGCCGTTCGGCCACTGACGATCGCCGTTCCGCCACTGACGATCGCCGTTCCGCAAACTGACGACCGCCGTTCCGCAAACTGATGACCGCCGTTCGGCGACTGACGCCTGCCGGTCGGCGACTAACGCGTGCCGTTCGGCAGGGCACCTGCGAACGGCAAGGATCACCTGAACGGCAAGAATCAGACTATCCCCCGACGCTTGCCGTTCTGCGAGCTCTCCCGTCGGTTCGGCGTTTCTTGCCTCACGAATGCGTCGAGATAGGCATGAAGACCCTTGGTCGTTTGCCGCACGCGCTCCGAGAGCGCCAAGAGTCGCGTGAAGTCAGCGTTGCTGAGATAGTGTCGATGCCGGGCGTCGAGAAGTTGGTCTTGTACCTCGGCGAGTGAGCCGAGCGCGATCCTCGCGTATTGTGCGAATTCGCGCGGACGCCTCCGGCCGAAGCCTTCTGCGAGGTTTCGACACACCGATCCAGCGGCGTCTCGAATCCCGCTGCAGAATCTGAGATCCCGTGAGGCAGGTGGTTTGGCAGTAAATGCGATGACCTCGCGGCGCAGGTCATCGGCGAGTTGCCACGCCTCGAGATCGCGATACGTCCTGGCTCCCATGGCGGAGTGGGGAGTGCACGTGGCATGCCGAACGGCAGCCGTGAGTCTGCCGAACGGCAAGCGTCAGTCTGCCGAACGGCAAGCGTCAGTCTGC
>CAYHSN010000501.1:0-2977 GCA_964359235.1 uncultured Vicinamibacterales bacterium
ATAGGCCGACCACAGTCCGGCGCTACGGCGATCTCAGACGCCGAGGGCGGCGTCGACATCCCGCAGGTCATCTTCACTGAGTGTCAGCTCCGCCGCGCCAATCCAACCCTCGACCTGCTCCGGACGCCTGGCGCCGACGATGGCGCCGGTGACGGCCGCGTGGCGGAGCGTCCACGCGATGGCGACCTCGCCCGGCGATCGCCCGTGCCGCCTCCCGATCGCGCGCAGCCGCTCGACGAGCGCGAGGTTGCGCGACAGGCGCGGTTCCTGGAACTCCGCGTTCATCGTCTTTCGCCAGTCATCGTCTGGCAGCGCCGCGATCCGCTCCCGCGTCATCGTCCCGGAGAGCAGTCCCGACAGCATCGGCGAGTAGACGATGACGCCGATGCGATGCCGCTGACAGTACGGGAGAATCTCGGCCTCGATGCCGCGCCTGAGCATTGAGTATGGCGGCTGCAGGCTGACGACCGGCGCGATCGCGCGAGCCCGGTCCAGGTGATCCACCGCGAAGTTCGACACGCCGATCCACCGGACCTTCCCCTGCCGCCGCAGGTCGGCCATGGTCGTCCAGGCTTCCTCGACGTCCGGGGCGGGCGCGCCGGGCGGAAACGTCGGCCAGTGGATCTGGTAGAGGTCGATGACGTCCACGCGCAGGCGCCGCAGGCTCGCGTCGATCTCGCGCCGGATCGACGCCGCCTTGAGGCTGTGCGAGACCTTGCGATCGGCGCCCCACACGAGACTGCACTTCGTGAAGACGTACGGCCGGCGCGAGACGCCCTCGAGCGCCGTCCCGACGACCTCCTCCGAATGGCCGAGGCCGTAGACCGCGGCCGTGTCGATCCAGTTGATGCCGAGATCGACCGCGCGGTGAATGGCCGCGATCGACTCGCGGTCGTCCTGCGGCCCCCACGCGAACTCCCAGTCGCCGCCGCCGATGGCCCACGCGCCGAAGCCGAGGGGGGTGATGTGGAGATCGGACGTGCCCAGTTGATGCGTGCGCACGAGAGCCGCCTTTCACCGTAAAGGCTCCGCCTCACGGCCTTTTGTCGCGACGGCGAGTCTTGACCTGCCTGGCCGGAGCCGGCGCGAAGCCTCGCCAGATCGACGCCACGGCGCCACGGACGAGCACCTCCGGAAAGCGCCTGCCGTGAGCGCCGAGTCGCTCGAAGACGGCCACCAGCGCCTCGAGCCGGGCGCGTCCGTCCTCACGCAGTCGGCGCGCGCTGAAGACCCGATCCCACCGAAACGGGGGCGGCGCCATGGCCGCGAAAAACAGGTTGGCCTTGGTGCCATGCCGCTGGAAGAGCACCCCTTCCGAGACGCCCGCTCGTCTGGCAATGTCCCTGGTCGACGCCGCCAGCCCGTACTCGACGAAGGCCTCATGCGCGGCAGCCAGAATGTCATCGTCAGCAATGGTCGGTCGACGGCCCATGACCGCTTATCTTCGCTCGAAAGGCCCGGGTGAGACGAGTCCGGGCCGGCGCCGGGTCATCGGATCGGCGGCGATTCCGGCTTCCGAGCCAGGAAGCAGGCCGTGCCGGGACGACGACCGCGCTCGAGAACGTTGAGACCGGCGCCCGCCAGCCGTGCGGCCCACGCGCCCCGGACTTCGCGGAAGCCGTGCAGGTGGAGGAGAGGACCGTACACAAAGACCAGCCAGAGTCGAAGGTGTCAACGGCAAAAATAAGTGAGCGCATGTGTGCATTTCTGGATACCCGACGTCAGCGACGTCAGCACGGGGCTTCCTTCGTGGCCTCATGGCTTCGTGCCTTCGCGGCTTCGTGGCGCTATGTCGCGGCAGCGAGCGTTCCGATCATCAGGCTCGCGCCGTACGGCGTGTCGCGCCGCTCGATCGCGTTGAGCCCGGCCGCGCGCATCCACTCCCGAATCTCCGGCTCGGTGTAGGTGTCGCCCGCCTCGGTCGCGACGAGCATGTTGAGGGCGAAGAGCGCGGTCGACAGCGGACCGCTGCGATCCTCGTCCATCAGGAAGTCCTGCACCACGACGCGACCGCCAGGGTTCAGCGCGCGCGCGGCCTTCTGGACCAACCGCCGGTTCTCCTCGGGCGGAAAGCTGTGCACGATCGCCGAGAGGAACACGAGGTCGAACCCGCGCCCGAGCTCGTCGCGCGTCAGATCGCCGCTGACGATCGCGACGCGGTCCGAGAAGCCCGCCTCCTCGACGTAGCGCCGGGTGATCGAGACGATCTCGGGAAGGTCGAACACCGTGGCGTGCAGACCGGACCGGGCGCGCGCGAACGCCATTGCGTAGACGCCCGAGCCGCCGCCCGCGTCGAGCACGCGCGCGACACCCTGCAGATCGATCATCGCGACGACCTCCGGCGCCTGCTGCGCGCCGCGCCAGTGCATCGCCGCGATGAAGGCGTCGCGCCAAGTGTCGCCGCGCGCGCCCGTCTCGCGCGACGTCACCGCGTGCCCCTCGCGCACGGCCTTCGTGAGCGTGCTCCACGACGACCAGAGGTGCACCGAGTGCATCAGCCCCGACATGAAGCCGGGCTTGCCGCGGACGAGATGGCGCGCGGCGAAGGCGCCGTTCACGAATCGATCGCGACGCTTCTCGAGCATCCCCATCGTGACGAGCGCGTTCAGCAGCCGGTCCGTGGCCCGCGCGTCGGTTCCGAGCGCCGCCGCCACCGCCGCCGCCGCCTGCGCTTGGTCGCCGAGCGCGGTGAACACGCCCAGCTCGTAGGCGGTCAGGAGCACGCGGCTGTGTTGAAACTGGTGGACGCGCTCGCGGAGCGCGGCCGGTGTCGTGATGTCCTGGTCCGGCATCGAAGCCTCCCAACCCGTTGATTATCAATCGCTTCACGCGAGGCGGCCTGGAACTGACGGAGATCATAAGCACCGGCACCTTCCCTCGGCTACGCTGGACGGGTTCCGAACTCCAGCGCAAAGGAAACACGCATGCTGACCATGACGACCGACACCACCATTCGCGACATCGTGGCCGACGACTA
>CAYHSN010000502.1:0-2973 GCA_964359235.1 uncultured Vicinamibacterales bacterium
TCGCCGCTCTGCAACCAGCGGACCGACGAATACGGCGCGAGCGCGGACGGCCGCCGCCAGCTCCACCTGCAGGTCGTCGCGGAAGTGCGCCGGCGGATCGGGCACGACCGCGCGATCTTCATCCGCCTCGGGGCCTGCGACGAGATGACGGGCGGCCTGACGCTCGACGAGGCGTGTCTCACGGCCGCGCGGCTCGCCGACGCCGGCGTCGACCTGATCAGCGTGTCGGGCGGGCTGCAGGGATCGGAACTGACGGGGCGCGCCCCGGGCTACTTCGTGCCGTACGCGGCCGCGATCAAGTCGTTCGTCGCGATCCCGATCATCGTCACCGGCGGCATCAGCGACGCCGCGCTGGCCGACCGCATCGTCAGGAACGGCCAGGCCGACATGGTCGGGATCGGGCGCGCCATGCTGAACGACGCGGAGTGGGCGCGAAAGGCGATCCGGCTGTTGCAGGCGAGCTCGTCTGAATGCTAGCACGCACGGCCTCTGCGAGGATGCGGTCTCGCAACTGGGGCTTGAGCGCCGCACGAGTCACGAGGTCAACCCGCCGGCCGAGCACTTCGCCGAGACGACGCTGCAGCCGGACGAACTCAAACAACGTGACCGGGCGGCGGAAGTCGACGAGCAGATCGATGTCACTGTCAGCGCTGGCCTCGCCGCGTGTGAAGTCGCTTCCAACGGCGTCGGCCACCGCGCGGTGAGAGCTGCCAGCCTTGTCCGAAATGCGCTGACAGATTTCGGACAGTATCTCCGAGGCTGAATGTTCGGCTCAGAGGATATCGAGCACTCGGGTACACACGCGATCACTCAAGCGCGGTGCCGGGAAAGGCAGAGAGCAAGCCGCGAGGGTCGTGCCGTCGCCGGAGATCACCAGGCGCCGGAGCGGTGCCGGTGTCATCACCACTTCGCTCGATCGAGCAGCTTCATGAAGTTCCGCTTGGGCTTGTGGGCCGCACGGACGGACTCCAGGTACGGCGCGAACTCGGACTCCCGGCCGAGACGAATCATCAGCCCGCGCGCCTTTCGCAGAAGACCGATCGCGTCGCGGTACGCGTCGTTGTTCTTCCGGTTCAGTGTTGACTCGATCTGCCGCTGATAGATCGGCAGAACATCCTCAGGATGGTCTTTCTCCCGTCGTGCAGCGAGCTCCAGCCAGAGATCATTCGAGCAGCCGCCCTCCTGAGCCTCACACCATGCGGCCTCGACGTCCTTCTGCCACAGAAAGATCCGGACGAGCTCCGAATGATCCGTCCTGGGGGACCAACCCGAGGAATCCCGCCGATTCTCGCGCTTGGCCTTGGCGATCGTCTCCCGCAAGAGCCCGACCGACTTCTCTTGCCACGCCTGCCACTGGCCAACCCCTGCCGGCGCCGTGGGCGCGGCAGGCAGGCGGTCCGCGTGAGCCTTCAGGTTTCGATACTGTTCGAGGCTCGGGGACTGCGTGAACTCGGCCCAGATGAGCGCCATCGCCTCGTCGTGGCGGCGCCGGCGGTGGTACTCGCCGGCAAGGAACTCGCGCAGCCTGGAGTCGGTCCGTTCCGGGAACGCTTTCACCCCGCGCTCGGCCCATTCCAGCGCCAGATCGCGCTTTCGCGCGTGCTTGTAGGTCTCGGCGATCTGGAGATAGGCGTAGGCAGAAGAGAGATCGCGCTTCTTGACGGCGACCACCGCTTCAACGTCGCCGGTTTGGCTGGCCAGCGTCTCCACGATGTGCGTGATCCGAAAACGCGTCCCGTACTCGTTCGGATCGTCGCGGCCCGGTCCAAGGGCCGGCACCTTGGCCCACTCGGCTTCAGCGAGCTTCCGGTACACGGCCAGTCCCTTTTTGCCGAGGACGTCCGCGTAGGTCGCCGCCGCGCCGTAGAACGTGTCGTAGCCGGTGCGGAGTTCCCACTCGAAGAGCCGCTTCGCCAGCGCCTCCGGGTCCGGCCTGGCCTTCTTGCACGCCTTGTGATGCAGCTCCTGGAGCCGCTCGAGGATGCCGCCCATGTCGCCGTCGGAGTCGTCAACCGACCCCATCGCCTCCTCCACGACTTCGAGGGCATGCTCGGTGAGCTCGACGACCTCGGCGGCGTGCCCCTCCTTCAGGATCTCCTCGATGGAGTCGATCGCCTCGTCGATCCCCCGGGCGTAGTCGTACGCGTCGCGGTAGTCCACGAACCCGCCCTGGTCCACCGCGTCGTCGATCGCCTGCCGATAGGTGGCGATGTCGTGGCCCCTGGGCCCTCTCTTCGCGGCCTTCATGAGCAGGCGCTGTCGCAGCCGGTCGTCGTCGATCGCCCGCTCCATGAGCATGCCGACGAGCGCGTTCTTGTCCTGCCCGGCGAGATGGGCACGGACATCGTCCATGGTCACGGCTGGCTTCGCTGGCTTCTTCTCCGGCGCCTTCGTGCTCTCCCCCGGTTCGAGCCACGCCAGCCCAACGGCCACGCAGTGCTTGCAGAACGCCCCGTCCGCGCCGACCGGGCACGTGCAGGAGTGCGCAAGATCGCCGCGCTCGACCCAGAGCTTGACCCGATACGGCCGGGTTCCCCGCACCTTCGCCGTGATTGTTTCTTCGTGCTGGACGACGGAGCCCACGTGCCCGTGAGCGAAGTAGTCCTCGCCGCGCTCGAACGAGCGCGCGCCGGCCATCCGGCGGAGGGTCCGGCGGTCCAGGATTTCCTTGATCATCGATTTCATCCCGTGAACATCCATGGCGGAGACTAATGGGGCAGATTCTACATCCATATCATGCGCGGCGGGAGGCTCGACGTGGCCGAGGAAGTCGGCACGCACGGACCCTTCGACCGAGAAGCGGGCCGGGGGGTTCGCGCGGCTTCGGTGCGCCGCATGCGGCACAGATCGGCTCGTGCCGTTCTCGTGCAAGGGGCGGGACTTCTGTCCGAGTTGTGGCGGGCGCATGCGCTTGATGGCCCTGATCGAACACCCCACGGTGATTCAGCGGATCCTGGGCCATCTCGGCCTGGC
>CAYHSN010000503.1:0-1474 GCA_964359235.1 uncultured Vicinamibacterales bacterium
TAGTAACGAAGCGTAGCCGCGTTCTTGCTCTCATGCCACTCGACGGTTTGAGGCGGAGCTTCGTTACCGCTTTCGGATGACGACCGAGCCGCTGAACGTGGTGACGTCGAGGAACGCGCCGCCGTCGCCGTAGACGCCCCGGATGGTCCGGTGGCTCACGGCCGACTCGCGCTTGCCGCCGATGGTCAGCGGCAGGTCCGACTTGATGGTGCCGCTGAACGTGCTCGCTTCGATCTCGAACCCGACCTCGCCCGCGAGCACCAGGCGCACGTCCCCCGAGTGCGACTTGAAGGCATAGCGTCCGCCCTTGGCGAGCGCGCCGGTGAAGCTGACTTCGCCGCTCACGGCCTTGGCGGTCACGGTATCGCACGCGGCGTCGACGAGCTCCACGTTGCCGCTGACGGTCCCGAGCTCGATGCGGCGGGCCTTGACCGCCCGTGCAATCACGTTGCCGCTCACGCTCGAGGCCTCGAGTGTGCCGTCCACCTGGGCGCCGCTGACGTCGACGTCGCCCGACACCGTCTTGGCGCGACCGAGCTGCCCCACGCCGTCCAGCCTCACGTCGCCGCTGACCGTCTCGACGTCCAGCTCGCCCTTGATGCCGGTCACACGGATGTCTCCCGAGACCGACCGCGCCGTCACCAGTGCCCCGGCCGGCGCCGTCACCGTGTAGTCGGCGCTCGCGTTGATGTGGCGCTCGCCTTCCTTGTAGCGCGAGCGGACCTCGACTCGGCCCGTCCGCTCGATGATGTCAATCGTGAGGAGCTCGAGCTGCCGCTTCGCGTCGGCGTCGGTGGGTCCGCGCCCCCGCTTGACGACATCGATCTTGACCTCGTCGCCGCCGCCGGCGGTGACGACGATGTCGCCCGAGATGTTGGAGAGGTCGACCTGACCGGCCGCGCCGATCTTGACCGTCTTCGTGATGCGCTCGACCTGCTCGTTCTTGTCACGATCGCGCTGGTCACGATCGCGCCGATCGACGGCGTGGCGGACGTGGGACGCGACGGCGGCCGCGAGCGCCCTGGCGTCGAACTCCTGCTGCGCGGCGGCTGACGCGGCGAACAGGCCCGTCAAGGCCACGGCCAGCCCGAGTCTGAATGAAGTACGCATCATGGCCCTACCTCGTTCGGCTCACGATTTCTTCAGTCCCTCGACGATCTCGGCGGCGCCGGCCTGATTGCCTTTCCGCATCTCGTTCACGAGGGAGATGGTGTCCTGTAGCAGCCCGACCTTGCGGCGCAACGCCTCGAAGAGACTCTCCCGCGCCGGCACGTTCTGGGGGTCGCCTTGGAGCGCCGTCCGGCTGTCAGCGATCGCCCGATCGACGAGCGCCACGTTCTGCCGGAGCGTCTGAGCGACCGTCGCGTCGATCCGGTCGTCGCCGCCCTGCGACATCCGTTCGAGGTTGGCCAGGGCGGCCTCGTAATGCTGCTCGGCGAGCTGCAGATCGGCCTCAACGCTTTTGACGAGATCC
>CAYHSN010000503.1:1574-2973 GCA_964359235.1 uncultured Vicinamibacterales bacterium
CGCGGAGGCGAAGCCGCGCTTTGTGAACCTGCGACTTCGACGTGCCTTCCGCGATACCCAGCATCTTCGCCACTTCGTGGTGCTCGAACCCTTCGACGTCGTGGAGCAGGAACGCCGCCCGGCAGCCTTCCGGAAGTTGACCGATCGCCCGCTCCAGATCGACCCGATTGATCGCGAGTTCCGCCGCGCCCGCGGGTGTCGAGGGCATCGCCGGCCCATTGTCGGCATCGAACGAGTCGGTCGCCTGGGTCATGCGGGACGACTTGCTCCGCAGGTGATCCAGGCAGACGTTCATGCCCAGCCGGTAGAGCCACGTGGCCAGCGCCGACTCGCCCTTGAAGCTGTCGAGCTTGCGGTGGGCGAGCAGGAAAATCTCCTGCAGCAGATCCTCGGCATCGGCCGTGTTGCCCACCATCCGGCACGCCAGGCTGAACAGGCGGCCGGCATAGCGCTGGTAGAACTCCTCGAACGCCCCGAGATCGCCACGCCGGCATCTTGCGATGAGATCCGATTCCGCGGCCTGGGCAGGTCTGGAGCCGGTCGCTACGACTTTAGACGTGCTCATGACTGGCGTGGGTTGCCCGGGCCAGGCACGGGCGCCTGCGGGCTGCCTCTACCATACGTTCACCAGCCGGATCCGGTTCGCCGGCGCGGCGGCTGCCAGTGCCACCGCCGGACCCTGAAATCCCTGATGCGTTGGCTCGAGACCGCTACGCCTTCGGCCCTGAGCAGCTCGCGCTTGAGGATGAGGTTGCCGCCGTAGCCGCCGAGCCGGCCACCGGAGGCGACCACGCGGGGGCAGGGGACGTCGTGGGCGCGGCAGTCCCGCATGATGTTGCCGACGGCGCGCCACGCGCGCGGCCGGCCCGCCATCCTCGCGACGTCGCCGTAGGTCGCCACGCGCCCGGGCGGGATGCGGCGGACGACGGCGAGGATGCGGGCAGTGAAAGGGGACATGAGAAGGAACGAGGAACGAGGAATGAGGAACGAGGGACGAGGAACGAGGAATGAGGAACGAGTAGCGAGGAATGAGTAACCGCGAGAGACGTTCCCGGAACTCAGGTCGCGAGTTCCGAGCTCCGACTCCCGAGTCCCGAACGCCAACTCGTTCCTCGTTCCTGGTTCCTCGTTCCTTCAGAAGATCACTCGTATCCCCACCCCGGCCTGCAGCCCTCCCGCATCGACCGAGATCGTGCGACCCTCGGCGGGGCTGAGATCGATCGTGGCCTGCGTGTAGCGGATGAGCGCGCCGAGGCCGAACGTGTTGCCGAACCTGAAGACGATGTCGACGCCGGCATTGAAGCCGGTCCTGCGCTCGTTCTCGCTCGTCGTATCCGCGGTGCGGAAGGTGGCGGTGTCGAAGGGGTACGATTCGTCGTAGTGCACGCGCGTCACGAGG
>CAYHSN010000504.1:0-2972 GCA_964359235.1 uncultured Vicinamibacterales bacterium
ACTCGACCTTGCGCTTGCGCAGCTCCTCCACCAGCGTCACGGTCTCGCTGAACGGCACGTTGCGGTCATCGTCGCCATGAATGAGGAGCACCGGCGAGCGCCAGCCGTCCAGGTAGGCCACCGGCGACGAGGTGAACGCGAGGCGGGCCGCGTCTTCGCGGGCCAGCGGATCGTAGCTCGCCACGAAGTTGCGAATCACGACGTTCCAGACCTTGAACCGCATAGTACACTTACTCCCATGCCACGCAATCCCCCGTCGGCCGCCCTGGGCCACCCGACCATCGAGACGACGTGCACGCTCGATTGCCCGGATTCCTGCAGCCTCGCGGTCTCGGTCGAGAAGGGCAAGATCGTCAAGATCGACGGCTCGCACCGGTCCCCGACGACCGGTGGCTACATCTGCGCGAAGGTCCGCGGGTTCGACGGCCGCGTCTACGGCGCAGATCGGCTGCTCTATCCCGGCCTGCGGACGGGCCCGAAAGGCAGCGGCAAGTTCGCGCGCGTCGGTTGGGAGGAAGCGCTCGACGCCGTGGCGGGTTCGCTCCGCGAGGTGCGCGATCGCTGGGGCGGCGAAGCGATTCTGCCCTTCTCGTACGGCGGCTCGAACGGGCTCCTGACACAGGATACGCACGACGCCGAGCTCTGGCGACGGCTCGGCGCGTCGCGCCTCGCGCGCACGGTGTGCGCCGCGCCGACCGGCGTGGCCAACATGGCGGTCTACGGCAAGATGCCGAGCGTGACGTACGCCGACTACGTGCACGCGCGCCTCATCATCGTCTGGGGCGCCAACCCCTCGACCTCGGGCATTCATCTCGCGCCGTTCGTGCGCGAAGCCCAGAAGCGCGGTGCGGCGCTCGTCGTCGTCGATCCGCGCGCGACACCGCTCACCCGCCACGCGGACATTCATCTCGCCGTGAGACCCGGCACGGACCTGCCGGTCGCGCTGGCGATCCATCACTATCTGTTCGCGCGCGGTCACGCGGACCTGGCGTTTCTCGCGCGGCATGCGCGCGGCGTGGACCAGCTCCGCGCGCGCGCGGCCGAGTGGCCGATCGAACGGGCCGCCGTTGAGGCCGGCATCGATCCGCAGGCGCTCGAGCGTGTCGCGTGCCTGTACGCCGAGCGCTCGCCGGCCCTCGTCCGCTGCGGCTGGGGTCTCGAGCGGAACCGATGTGGTGGGAGCGCGGCGATGGCGGTCCTGGCGCTCCCCGCCGTCGCCGGCAAGTTCGGCGTGCGCGGCGGCGGCTACACGATGAGCAACTCCGCGACGTGGGGACTGAAGTCCGCGATGTGGACCG
This sequence comes from uncultured Vicinamibacterales bacterium, assembly GCA_964359235.1. Classification (GTDB taxonomy): domain Bacteria; phylum Acidobacteriota; class Vicinamibacteria; order Vicinamibacterales; family JAHECP01; genus CAYHSN01. The sequence goes on from CAYHSN010000504.1 coordinate 1,299, forward strand.
AGGCGGCGGAGCCGTCCACCCGGCTGGTCAACATGAACCTGCTGGGGCGCGCGCTGACCGAGTACGACACCCCGCCGGTGCGAACCCTGTTCGTCTACAACTGCAATCCGGCCGTCACGATCCCGGATCAGCATCGCGTGCTACGAGGTCTCGCGCGCGACGATCTGTTTACGGTGGTCTTCGACCAGGTCATGACCGACACGGCCCGCTTCGCGGACGTGCTGCTGCCGGCGACGACGTTCCTGGAACACTACGACATCGCGAAGGCGTACGGCCCGGTGAGCCTGCAGCTCGTGCAGCCGGTGATTGATGCGGTCGGCGAGTCTCGATCGAACGCCGACGTGTTCAGCGAGATCGCCGCGCGCCTGGGTCTCATCAGTGAGGGCGAAGGCGACGCCGAGACGTTGATCCGCGTGTCGGGCGCGCTGCCGGAGGACATCCGGACGGGTCTGCTCGAACAGGGCATCGCGCCGCCGCCGCACGAGGGCGCGCCGGTGCAATTCGTCAACGCGTTCCCGCGCACGCGCGACGGCAAGATCGATCTCTTTCCCGAGGCCCTCGCGGTCTCGGCGCCCGCCGGGTTGTACGGCTACCTGCCCGACCCGGCGACCGAACAGTATCCGCTCGCCCTCATCTCACCCGCGAGCAGCAAGACGATCTCCTCCACGCTCGGCGAGCTGCGCGAACGCGTCGCGCAGCTCGAGATGCACCCCGACGATGCGGCGGCGCGCGGGCTGGCGCACGAGGACGCGGTGCGCGTGTTCAACGATCTGGGTGAGGTGCAGTGTCAGGTGTTCGTGACGGATCAGATCAGGCCCGGCACCGTGAGTCTCGCGAAGGGCCTGTGGCGCAAGAGCACGTTCAATGGCTTCACGGCGACGGCGCTCGCGCCCGATACGCTGACCGATCTGGGCGGGGGGGCGTGCTTCAACGACGCGCGGGTGCAGGTGGCGAGTTTGGGGAAGCACTGACTCGAAACTCCGTGTTCGGTCAAGCCGCCGTCGAAGGCTCGCTCAGGCGCCCGCGTCCGCCGCGGCTGATCTGACCGCCCTTGCGGCCCGCGACCCGCGCCTCGTCCGAGCTCCACTCGTGCGCGGTGCCCTTCTTGTGCGCCGCCCGCCCGCCCTTGCTGGCGATTTCCCGCTGCTTCTCGGCTGACATGGAGGCAAACCCGCGCCGCTCTTTACGCCGCGGGACTTCCGCGAGGTTCCCGTCATTCCGGTAATCGTTCATCGTCGGCTCCACTGGGTGACGTGCGACTCGATCGGTGAGAGAACAAACAGTATGCCAGAGCTCGCTGGGCCGTGGAAGGTTTCACTACACGCGAGCGTGATTCCCATACACGGCGCCAGGACTAGGCTATTCCCGGCGTCGCAGCTAAGATGGCCGAGGAGGGATCGCGATGAGTGCAGGTCGCCAGGTGTTCTGCGTGAAGTTCCAGAAGGAGATGCCCGGGCTCGATGCGCCGCCCTGGCCGGGCGAGCTCGGTCAGCGCATCTACCAGCACGTGTCGGTGGAGGCGTGGCGGCAGTGGGAAGAGCGGATGAAGATGATCCTCAACGAGTACCGGCTGCTCCCGTTCCAGCGGGAGGCGCAGCAACTCATCGGCAAGCACATGGAGGAGTACTTCTTCGGCGAGAGCAACGCCTTGCCGCCGGACTACGTGCCGCCAAA